>JBDSOM010000204.1:0-8458 GCA_039914785.1 Novosphingobium sp. | reverse complement strand
GTACCAGGCGATCGGGAGCAGGCGGGTCACCGGCATGCGTCCCCCTGCCAGCAAGCTGAGCCGGACCCGCCAGTGGGCGAAATTGGGGAAGCTGACGAACGCCCGCCGTCCGACGCGGAGCAGTTCGTCGAGCACTTTGTCGGGCCGGTGCGTGGTCTGCAGCGTCTGGCTGAGGATTGCGTAGTCGACGCAATCGTCGGGATAGAACGCCAGGTCCTTGTCGGCATCGCCCTGGATCACCGACAGGCCCTTGGCGACGCACTCGGCGACGTTGTGCGCATCGATTTCCATCCCGCGCGCATCGCAGCCGTGGCGGTCGCGCAGCGCGGCGAGCAGGGTCCCATCGCCGCAGCCGACATCCAGCACGCGGCTGCCGGGCGCGACGTTGTCGGCGATAATCGCGAGATCGGGGCGCAGTGCGGTCATTGCGAGATACTCGTCCTCGAGTAGATGTTGGGATCGTCCCGCACCATCACGCGCTCGGGGTGCGGATACACGTTCCATCCGGCCTCGGCGTACAGCGGTTGCGCATCGAGCGTGAACAGCATCCAGCGGCGGAGACCCTGAAGCCGCGGATGTGCCTGGAGATAGCCCAGCATCGCCGAGGCGAGCCCATGCCCGCGGTGAGCATCGAGCACATAGACGTCGGTCAGGTAGGCGGTCGTGGCGAAGTCGGTGATCACGCGAACCAGACCGACCTGCCGGCCCTCGTGAAAAACCGCGACACAGAGCGAGCCCGCGATCGCTGCGGTGACGGTTTCCAGCGAGATGCCTTTCGCCCAATAACTCCCGGTCAGAAAGGCGTACGCGGCCGCCACGTCGATCTCGGTGGGATCCTCGGTCAGGCGATAGCCCGCGGGCAACGCGAGTGCGGTCATTGCCCGAGGAACCCCGAAATGACCCGGTCGAGCGCGGGCACGTCGAGCAGGAAACTGTCGTGGCCGAACGGCGCGGTCAGTTCGACGAAGCTGACTGCCGCTCCGACCGCGCTCAAGGCGTGGACCAGCCGGCGCGAGACTTCGGTCGGGTACAGCCAGTCGCTGTCGAAGCTGATCACGCAGAACCGCGCGGTGCTGTTCGCGAACGCGTCGGCCATGCGGCCCTGGTGCTCTTCGGCAAGGTCGAAGTAGCTCATCGCCCGGGTGATGTAGAGGTACGAGTTGGCGTCGAACCGGCCGGTGAAGCTCAGCCCCTGATGGCGCAAGTAGCTTTCCACCTGGAAATCGGCGTCGAAGCCGAAGCTTTTCTCGGCGCGGTCCTGCAGCCGGCGGCCGAACTTCTCGGTCAGGCTGGCTTCCGACAGATACGTGATGTGCGCCGCCATCCGGGCGACGGCGAGCCCGGCGTCGGGCCCCTGGCCGGTGCCGTAATACGCGCCGCCGTGCCAGCTCGGATCGGCCATGATCGCCTGGCGGCCGACTTCCTGGAAGGCGATGTTCTGCGCGCCCATCGCCCCGGTCGCGGCCACGGCGAGCACGCGCGCGGCGCGGTCCGGCCAGTTGGCGGCCAGGCTCAGCGCCTGCATCCCGCCCATCGACGCGCCGGCGACCGTATGAAGCCGCTCGATCCCGAGTGCGTCGAGCAGCGCGATCTGGGCGCGGACCATGTCGCGAATGGTGATGACCGGAAAGCGCATCGCGAACGGCTGGCCATCGGGCGCGAGGCTGGACGGACCGGTCGAACCCATGCAGCCGCCCAGCACGTTGGCGCAGATCACGAAGAATCGCCCGGTGTCGATCGGCTTGCCGGGGCCGACCATCCGGTCCCACCAGCCGGGCTTGCCGGTGCGCGGATTGGTGCTGGCGACATGCTGATCGCCGGTCGTGGCGTGGCACACCAGCACGGCGTTGGCCTTGGCGGCGTCCAGCGTGCCGTACGTTTCGTAGGCGATCTCGACCCCGGCGAGCGTCTGCCCGCCGTCGAGCGTGAGCTCGGGCAGGGTCAGCACGTCGTTGGCGGTGATGATCGAGGCGGTTGCCATTATGCTCGGGGCTTGCCGGGAAAACCGGGAAGCTGTCAATCCGCGCCCTGGTCTCGGGGCTGCGGAACCAGCAGCGCGGCCACGATCGTTTGCGCGGCCAGGCGTCCGGTCTGCAAGGCCCCTTCCATGTAGCCGGGGAACGCGTCGGACAAGTGCTCGCCCGCGAAAATCAGCGAGCCCGCGGCGGGGATCTGGATCGCCGCGCCGTGTTCTTCGACCCACATCAGTTCGGCGAAGCGGGTCAGCTGGCCCGGACGGAAACAGCTGTACGATCCGCGCGCGTAAGGATCGCGCGACCAGTTGGTGCGGCGCTGCCAGCCAGTGGCGCTTTCCCCCAGCGCGGGGATGGCCGGGGCGGCCGCGTCCTCGAACGACCGGCGCACCTCGGCCAGGTCGGGCGCGTCGACCGCGTCGCATTGTGCGCCACCCATGAACCAGGTCATCAGCCCGGTGTCGCCCGGGACCGTGGTCGCGTCCCAGGCTTCGGCGAACGGTCCGTCCAGCGGCCACACGTCGCCCGCCAGGCCCATCGTCTGGCGCCACGGGCGGCCTTCGTAGGCGGCGTTGAGCTTTTCGTTGCGGCCGATGCCGATCTCGGTGGCGTACTCGTACCACAGCGGCGAGAGGATGCCGCCGAAGTCGATCGTCCGCAGCAACGGCGCGGGGACGGTGACGATCGCGCGTTCGGCCTCGACCGAGCGGCCGTTGGCGAAGCGAATGCGCACGCCGGTGGGGGTGCGCTCGATCCGCTGGACGGCATGGCCGGTCTCGATCCACTGGCCGAACCCGCGCGCCATCGCATCGACGATCATGCCCGAGCCGCCGGCGACAACGTATTGCTCGTCGCTCGAGCCGATCAGCTCGACATTGTTTCCGTCGGTGACCGGCAGGTTGAAGATCAACTCGAGCGCAGAGGCGTCCTCCGGCTCCTGTCCGAATTCGGTGCGGATGGTCGCTTCGAGCAGCTTGCGGACATACGGCTTCGGCAAGGCCTCGGCATGGACATCGAGGTATTGCGCGACCGACAGGGCATCGAGCGCCGGGGCGTTCCGCGCGTAGTTGGCGTCGAGCTTTTTCGCGTCGGCGGCGATGATCCGGGCGATGTCCTGGAGGTCGATGGCGAGTTCGGCCTCGGTGATCACCGTGCCGCCGCCATCCGCCGTGGCATCGATCACCAGCGTCTTGCCCTCGCTGGCCCCGCGGTTGATCAGGCCCAGGCCCAGGCGCCGCGTGGCGGCGAGCACCTCGGTGTGGTCGCTGTTGATGAACTGGCCGCCGTCGTCCGCCGGAACCGGCCCGCCGCGCGCGGTGAACACGCGCCCACCGAGCCGTCCACGCGCTTCGTAAAGCCGCGCGTCGACGCCCGAACCGCGCAGCAGGCGCAAGGCGTTGAGCCCGGCAAGGCCGCCGCCGATGATCGCCACGCGGGTCCGCACGGCTTCGAGTTGGGGCAGGTTGCAGCCGGTGAGGGCGGCGGTGGTGCCGGCGGCGAGGCTGGCCAAGACGCGCCGCCGGGTCAGCCCGCTGCTGCCGCGCCCGACCGGCTCGTCGGCCGCGGTGGCGCGCCGCGCGCGGGCAAGCGCCCGCCAGACCATCGAATTGCCGCGCATGGATACTCCTCGTCCTCTCGGGCGCTGTACGCGGCCCTTGTCCTTTCGCCAATCCCGCGTAAAGCCGCGTCCCATGAGCAATCCGTCGTCCGGGCCTCGCCTCAAGCCGTGGATCGAAGCGATCCATACGTATGTCCCGGGCAAGTCCGCCAACGACTTTGCGCGCGCCGATGGCCGACCACTCGTCAAGCTCTCCGCGAACGAGAACCCGCTCGGCACCAGCTCGGCGGCGCTGGCGGCTCGCGAAAACGCGGTCGTGCCCGCGCTTTATCCCGATCCCGACAGCACCGCGCTACGCTCGGCGCTGGGCGCGCGCTACGGGATCGAGCCGGCGCGGATCGTCTGCGGGACCGGTTCGGGCGAGCTGCTCGCGATCGCCGCCAGCGCTTTTGCCGGACCGGGCGACGAGGCGATCTACGTTCGCTACGGCTTTTCGCTCTACGACATCGTGATCCGCCGCTGCGGCGCGACCCCGGTGGTCGCGCCCGATGCCGACTACGGCACCGATGTCGATGCGCTGCTCGCGCTGGTGAACGCGCAGACCCGCGTGGTATTCTTGGCCAATCCAAACAATCCCACCGGCAGCTTCCTGCCGCGGGGCGAGGTTGCGCGGTTGCACGCGGCGCTGCCCCGGGACGTCCTGCTGGTGGTCGACCAGGCTTATGCCGAATACGTCGCGCCCGAGGATGACGACGGCGCGCTGGCCCTCGCTGCGGCGCATTCGAACGTGCTCGTCACCCGCACCTTTTCCAAGGCTTACGGCCTCGCCGGAGAGCGGGTCGGCTGGGCCACCGGCGCGCCGGCGCTGATCGATGCGCTGAACCGGATTCGCGGCCCGTTTCCGCTGTCGAACTCGGCGCAGGCGGCGACGCTTGCGGCAGTCGGCGATCCGGCGTTCGTCGACGATTCGCGGGCCCACACCGCCGCCGAGCGCGCCCGGTTCGTGGCGACGCTGGGCCAGCTTGCCAACCACGGCCTGCGCGCCCTGCCGAGCGAAGCCAACTTCGTGCTGATCCTGTTCGAGGGCAAGCTGACCGCCGAGGCGGCCTACAACGGCCTGGCGGAGCGCGGTTACATCGTCCGCTGGCTACCGGGGCAGGGGTTGCCGCAAGCGCTGCGGATCACGATCGGCACCGCGCCGCAGCTGGACGAGATCGCCGCCGCCTTGCGCGACATGGCGGAAGCGGCGCGATGACCTTTGCTGAAGATAAATTCGGGCGCGTCGCGATCATCGGACTCGGCCTGCTCGGCGGCTCGATCGGGCTCGCGGTGGGGGAATACTTGCCCGGCGTGCGGACCACCGGCTTCGATCTCGACCCGCTGACGCGGGCGCGCGCCACCGAGCGGGGTCTGGTCGATCAGGTTTGCGAGAGCGCCGCCGATGCGGTGCGCGAGGCCGATCTGGTGATCTTTTGCGTGCCCACCGGCGCGATGGGCGCGGCGGCGCGCGAGATCGCCGGCGCGGTCCCCGCCCATGCGGTGATCAGCGACGTCGGTTCGTGCAAGCAATCGGTCGCCGAGGCGCTGGGGGAAGCATTGCCCGGCTATGCCGTCATCCCTGCGCATCCCGTCGCCGGCACCGAAAACTCGGGCCCCGACGCCGGTTTCGCCACGTTGTTCCAGAAGCGCTGGTGCATCGTCACTCCGCCTGCGGACGCCGATCCCGCGCTCGTCGCCAGGCTCACGGCGTTCTGGGAGGCGCTCGGCGCCAGGGTCGAGCTGATGGATGCGCCGCACCACGATCTCGTGCTCGCGGTCACCAGCCACCTGCCGCACCTGATCGCCTATACGATCGTCGGCACGGCCTCCGACCTGGAAGAAGTCACGCGCAGCGAGGTGATCAAGTACTCGGCCGGGGGCTTCCGCGACTTCACCCGGATCGCCGCTTCCGATCCGGTGATGTGGCGCGATGTGTTCCTCGCCAACCGGGACGCGGTGCTGGAGATGCTCCAGCGCTTTTCCGAGGACCTTTCGGCCCTGCAGCGCGCGATCCGCCTCGGCGACGGCGACGCCTTGTTCGATCAGTTCACCCGCACCCGCGCGATCCGCCGCTCGATCATCGAGGAAGGCCAGGACGACGCCCGCCCGGACTTCGGCCGCACCGATCACTAAGTTCTTTTTATGTCATGGAGCCGTAACCGGCTTCGTGCGTTGCTCGCGGTTATGACCCTTTCAATCCACACCACCCTCGAATACGATTTCATCGATGCCGTCGACGTGCTTCTGCAACTCGAGGCGGCGATGATTCCCGAACAAATCGTTGAATCCGCGCACATCGCGATCAGTCCGGTCGATCATTTCGCCCGGGTGGATGGGCATGACATGATCGGCGATCGAATCTGGGTGCGGCTCCAGGGCCGGCTGTCGATCGACTATACCGCGACCGTCACCCCGCAGCGGATGATCGCCGACTGGGCGCAGCTCCCCGCGATGCCGCCGCACATGCTGCCGGGGGAAACCGTCCAGTATTTGCTGCCCTCGCGCTATTGCCCCTCCGATAAGTTCGAAACCCTGGTCGAGGCCGAGTTCGGCGGCTTGTGCGGCGGGCAGCGGATCGCCGCGATCCGCGACTGGATCGCCGGGAGCTTCACGTACTGCGCGGGCGTGAGCAACGCATCGACCGACGCGATCGATTCGTATGTCACGCGCCAGGGGGTATGTCGCGATTTCGCCCACGTCATGGTCGCCTTGGCCCGCGCCAGCACGATCCCGGCGCGCTTCGTCAGCGTTTATGCCCCCGATGTCGAGCCGCAGGACTTTCATGCCGTGGCCGAGGTGTTCCTCGACGGGGCCTGGCACCTGGTCGATCCGACCGGGATGGCCCAAGCCGCCGACATGGCCAAGATCGGGGTCGGGCGCGATGCGGCGGACGTGTCGTTCCTCACCAGCTACGGCCCGGCGATGCTGATCGCGCAGACCGTGGACGTCAGGCGTTTGGCCTAGGGATTAAGCGCGTTGATCGCTGCGTGGACGCGGGTCTCGACCTCGTCGCGCGGCAGGCCGGGCGGGATCGGTTCGCCGTAGCGCACGGTGATCGTGCCGGGTCGCTTCCAGCGCCGATGGTAGAGCGGCCCGCTGTTGACCGCCACCGGCACGACCGGCAGCCCCAGCAACTTGTACAGGCCCGCGAAGCCCGCCTGCAGTCCCGGCGCCGAACCGTGCGGCACGCGCCGGCCTTCGGGGAAGATCGCAAGCGGCCGGCCGACATTGGCGTGCGCCTTTGCGGCGGCGAGCATCGCCCGTAGTGCCTTGGCGCCCTCGGCCCGCTCGACCGGGACATTGCCATAGTGCCGCGCGACTTTGCCCCACAGCGGGATGCGCATGAGCTCGGCCTTGGCGAAGACCGCGGGAAAGCCGATCTCGCAGGGCAAGTCGATCGCCTCGAAGAAGCTCTCGTGCTTGTAGGCGAACAGCACCGCGCCGCTCGGTGGCTGACCCTCGCAGCGAATGCGGATGCCCAGCAGCCACCGCGCACACCAGCGGTGCCAGCGCGACCAGCCGCGCACCACTTCGCGCAGCACTTGCGGCCCCAGCGGCAGGACGAACACCGCGCCGAGGACGTAGAATATCGAACCGAAATAGAACACGGGGTAGAACACCACGCTCCGGACGACGTCGAGCGGGTGGGTCATTGCCACGGCCACAAGCTGGCAACGCGCGCGGCCAGGAGCTTGTGGTATTCGAGCACGAGGATCCAGAACGAGGGCCGTGAGACGACCGCGTCCTCCACTACTGTCCTTCCGCCGGGCGCTACGCGGCCGAGCTCGAAGGCGGTGCGGCGCATGTGCCAGTCGGTGGTGACGAGGCGCGCCGACTTGGCCTTGGTTTCTGTCAGCCATCCGGCGATTTCGCGCGCGTTGGAACGGGTATCGACCGATTCGAAACCGAGCTTCACGCAGCAGGCCATCAGGCTGGGCTCGACCTTGTAGTGCGCGGCGAACTCGCCCGGCTTCACTTCGGGATCCACGCCAGAAACCAGCATCCGCTTTGCCCAGCCCCGGCGCAGCACTTCGAGTCCGCGGGCGATGCGCCCTTCGCCGCCGGTGGGCACGACCACCACGTCCGTCCGTTCGGCGGCCGCCGGCAATGGCAGCGCGATCGCGAACCAGACGAAGCCCAGTGCCCAGAGGATCACGGCGAGAGAGGAGAGTCGGCGCAGCATCGCAGGGGAGCCTACAGCATATTTCGCAGCGCGCGGATAACCGTGAGGCGCGCGGTCAGCATCGCCACCCCGATCCCCGCGACCGGGACCAGCGCCAGGATCACCCAGTCCAGCCAGTCGAGCGAGCCTCCAGTCGCCAGCCCCGCACCAAGCCCGGCCAACTGGCGGGACAGCAGCAGGATCGCGGCCGTGCCGAGCGCCAGACCGGCCGCTCCGCCGACCGCCGCGTCGAGGCCGATCGAGCGCTGGAAGATTCGCGCGATCTGCGCATCGGTGCCGCCGAGCAAGTGGACGATCTCGATCGTGTCGCGGTTCGAGCCCAGTGCGGTGCGGGCCGCGAGCAGCACTGCCGCTGCGGTCGCGACGCCGAGCAGGGCGATGAGCGCGACCGCCAGCCATTGCAGCGACGAGATCGCGTCGAACACCGGGGCGAGCCAGCTCGACTGGGCATCGACCCGCGCCCCCGGCGCAACGCCGCGCAAGTCCTGCCGCAGGGCCGCCAGGCGCTGGGGGGTGATCGTTCCGGTGATCCGCGCGTCGATCAGCGCGGGGACCGGCACCGCGTCGGCGTCCGCAGCCTCGGGCCCGAGCCAGGGTGACACCAGCCGGTCGAGCTCCTCGGGGGGGACGATCCGTACGCTGCTCACGCCGGGAAGGCCGGCCAGGCGCTGGGCGGCGGCCGCGGCCTGGCGCTGGCGCACTTCG
>JBDSOM010000052.1:0-5556 GCA_039914785.1 Novosphingobium sp. | reverse complement strand
CGAAGTGGCGATCATCGGCCCGAACAAGATCGTCGAGCGCCCGGTCTTCGCGAAGAATGCGCTCGGCCACGACGAATTGCGCCGGGCCAAGCTGATGAACCTGTCGATCAGCTGCGATCACCGCGTGGTCGACGGGTGGGACGCGGCGAGCTTCGTCCAGGCAGTCAAGGCGCTGGTGGAGACGCCCGTGCTGTTGTTCGCGGACGCGGGGTAGGGTCAGCCTTGCGCGGTTAGGTTCGCCGCTTCGATTCCCGCCAGCGCGGCGATCTCGTCGTTGTCAGAGGTGTCCCCCGTCACCCCCACCGCGCCGATCGGGGCGCCGCCGGCATCGACGATGATCACGCCGCCTGCCGCCGGGATGATCCCGCCCGGGCTGATCCCGGCAAGCGAGCCGACGAAAGTCGGGCGGTCGGCGGCCATCTCGGCGATCTTGCGCGACGACACCCCGAGCGCCAGCGCGCCCGAGGCTTTGCCGATCGCGATGGCGGGCCGCAGGGTGGAAGCGCCATCCTCGCGGACGAGCGCGATCGGGTGTCCGCCGGCGTCGAGCACCGCGACGGTCAGCGGCTTGAGCCCCAGCGCGCGACCCTGGCGGAGCGCCTCGGTCGTGATGGTCTGCGACTGGGCGAGGGTAAGAGCGGGCATGATCGTGAACCTTGACAGGTGAAGCGGAAAATTCCACTTACGGAACAGAATTTCAATATCGGTACAAAATCAGGCCGCGAAGGTCAAATGCAATCGTTTCCAAGCGCGAGGATGCTATAAATGCCCCAGCACATCCATCTGATCAGCTTCCAGATCAACTCGCCGATGAACCACACGGTGCTCAGCTGGGCGCACCCCGACGACAATCGCCTTCAGGCGCTTTCCGACATGAAGCTGTGGATCGACATGGCCAAGACGCTCGAGCGCGGCCTGTTCGACGCGCTGTTCTTTGCCGATACCCCTGGCGTGTTCGACCGCTACAAGGACCGCATGGACGAGGCGATCCGCTACGGCGTGTGCTGGCCGACCATGGATCCCATCACGCTGCTCGGCGCGATCGCGGGGGCGACCGAGAACCTGGGTCTGGCCGCCACGGTCTCGACCGGGCCGCATCACCCCTACTCGGTGGTGCGCCAGCTATCGACGCTCGACTACATGAGCGGCGGGCGGGTCGGCTGGAACATCGTGACCGGGCACTTGCGCGGCGAGCACCGCGCCTATGGCTTGACCGAACTGCCCCACGACGAACGCTATGACCGCGCCGAGGAATACATGGAGGTCTGCTACGCGCTGTGGGACAGCGTGGGCGAGGGCGCGATCATCGCCGACAAGGCCAGCGGAATCTTCGCCGATCCGGACAAGATCACCAAGGTCGCGCACGAGGGCAAGTACTTCAATTGCAACACCGTCGCCCCGGCGCTCCCTTCCCCGCAGCGCCGGCCCGTATTGTTTCAGGCGGGCTCGTCCGGCCGGGGCCAGCAGTTCGCACTCAAGCACGCCGATGTGGTCTTCTCGATCCAGCCGAACCTGGCGGGCATGAAGAAGTTCATGGACGATTTTCGCACCCAGGCCGACGCCGCCGGTCGCACGCCCGCGCCGGGCGTGACGTTCGGGATCCAGCCGATCATCGGCGGGACGGAGGAAGAGGCGCGCAAGAAACTCGATGACCTGATCGAGCGCCTGCCGCTCGATGGAGCGATCAGCCGGCTATCGGGGACGATGGGCGTCGACTTCAGCGGCATGGAGCTGGACCAGCCGCTTGCCGACATGCAGGTCCCGGGCTCCCAGGGCCTGATGAAGGCGTTCTCCAACATCGTCGGTGACCGGCCGCTGACGCTACGCGAAGTCGCAATCCGCTGGGGGTTGGCGGTGGGCATGCCGCAGATAGTCGGCACGCCCGAGCAAGTCGCCGACCAGATGGAGCACATCTGGCGCGAGACGGGCTGCCATGGCTACAATATCACCCCGCACGTGATGCCGACCTCGATCGATGATATCGTCGACGAGGTCGTGCCGATCCTGCAGAAGCGCGGTATCTACCCGACCGAATATGTCGGGAAGACCCTGCGCGAGCATGCGGAGCTAGGCTGAAGCGATGTCGGAAACCGTATTCATCCTCGACCCGATCCACCCGGCGGGTAGCAAACGCATCGCCGCCACGCATGAGGTGATCACGCCGGAGCAGGGCGCTTCCGACCCGCGCATCGCGGAGACGACGTTTATCGTCATCCGCACCACCGAACTGCCCGAAAGCCTGATTGCGCGGATGCCGCAGTTGAAGGCGATCGTGAAGCACGGCGCCGGGGTCGACAACATCCCGATCCCGTTCGCGACCGCGCACGGCGTGATGGTCGCCAATACGCCGGGCGGCAACAACTCGACCGCGGTCGCCGAGGGCGCGGTCGCCCTGATGCTCGCGGTGCTGCGCCGGGTGCGCGAGATGGACGCGGTGGTGCGCGAGAACCGCTGGGACGAACGCTGGAACACCCGGCTCTCGGACCTGACCGGAGCCAAAGTCGGCCTGATCGGCTTCGGGCGCATCGCTCGCTTTACCGCCAAGATCTGCGGCGCGGGCTTCGGAGCCGAGATCGGCGCTTACGATCCGATGCTCTCGGCCGAGGATATTAGTGCCGCCGGGGCGACACCGTTCGCCTTGGACGACCTGCTCGCCTGGGCCGACGTGATCTCGATCCACGTGCCGCTGACCGATGGCACGCGCAATCTGATCGGGCCTGCGCAACTCGCGCTGATGCACCCGGGCGCGGTGATCGTGAACACCTCGCGCGGCGGGATCATCGACGAAGTCGCGCTGGCCGACGCGCTGCGCGAAAGCCGCATCGGCGGGGCGGGCATCGACGTGTTCGAGTTCGAGCCGCCGCTTGCCGCCAACCCGCTGTTCGCGCTGCCGGCCGCGGTGCTCAGCCCGCATGTCGCCGGGGTCACCGAGGCGAGCATGAAGGGCATGGCGATGGCCTGCGCCGATGTTATCGATGATATACTCGCGGGCAGGCGGCCCGCTACGTTGCTGAATCCCGAGGTGCTGAAATGAAGCCGCTGAAGTCCGTCATCTATAACCAGATCCCGCGCCCCGATGCCGCTCTGCTGGCCCGTGCCGCGCAGTTCAGCGTGGCCGACCTCCACGAGGGCATGGGCCCGGTCGCGGGGAGGATGTGCCTGACGAGCCCGGCCATGCGGCCTATCGCCATGGGGCAGAAGGTCTGCGGCCCGGCGATCACCGCCTGGAACTATCCCGGCGACAACCTCGCGATCCACGCCGCGCTCAACGTGGCGCAGGCGGGTGACGTGCTCGTCTTCACCAATGGCGGCGGCCATCAGGGGGCGCTGTGGGGTGATGTTGCTTGCGGTTTCGCCAAGCAGAAGGGCGTCGCCGGCGCGGTGATCCATGGCGCTTGCCGCGATACCGATGCAATCCGCGAGATCGGCTTCCCGGTATGGTCGACGCACATCTCGGTCGAGCACCCTGAAAAGCGCGGGCCGGCCGCGGTTAACGTGCCGGTGGTCCTGGACGGCGTGCTCGTCGAACCCGGTGACATAATTGCCGCCGATGCCGACGGGGTGCTGGTGATCCCGCGCGCGTTGCTGGAGGCGACGGTCGCGGGCGCCGAACGCCGGGCCGCGCTCGAGGTCGGGATCCGCGCGCGGATCGCGGCGGGCGAGCTGCCGCTCGACATTCTCGGAATCCGCGCGGTTATCGAGAACGCCGGGATCCCGGAGATCGACGGCACCTGGCTCGACGCTCAGGGGTGAAACCCGCCTGGAATATCGATGACCTGCGGGATCAGGCGAAGCGGCGGCTGCCGCGCGCGATCTTCGAGTTCATCGAGCGCGGTAGCGAGAACGAATATCTGCTGGCGCACAACCAGGCGGCGCTGGAGCGCATCCGCATGGTCCCGCGCACGTTGCGCGATGTCACCGCTCGCGATCCCTCGATCGCGTTGTTCGGGCGCACCTTGGCGGTGCCACTCGCGATCGCGCCGACCGGGACCGCCGATCTGCTGTGCCACGGCGGCGAAAGCTGCATTGCCGCCGCCGCGGCCGAAGCCGGCATTCCGTTCACCCTGGCGACAAGCTCCACCACCAGCATGGACCGGATCGCCGCGATCACGCGCGCCACCGGCTTCTGGATGCAGATGTACTTGTGGGAACGGCGCGACCTCTCGTGGCAGGTCGTCGAGCGCGCCGCCGCGCTGGACGCCGAGGCGTTGATCCTCACCGTCGATACGCCGGTCTGGCCGAACCGCGAGTTCAACAAGCGCAACGGCATGGCCAACCCGATCCGCCCGAGCCTCCGGCTGGCGCGCGATTTCGCGCTGCGCCCCTCATGGCTCGTGCGCGTGATCGGGCGGTACATGCTGACCCACGGCGGGCTGCCGAAGTTTGCGAACTATCCGAGCGAAATCGGCGGCAGCGTCGCGGGTCCGGTCAACCGCGTCACCAACTCCGCGTCGGTCGATTGGGAGGACGTCAAGGAACTGCGCCGGCGCTGGCCGAACAAGCTGATCCTCAAGGGCATCCTCAGCAAGGAGGATGCGGTGCTGGCGGCGGATCACGGAGTCGATGCGGTGGTCGTCTCAAACCACGGCGCGCGCAACTTCGATGTCGCCCCGGCCTCGATCGAAGTCCTGCCGGAAGTGGTGGATGCCGTGGGCCACCGGATAACGGTGATGTTCGATGGCGGCATCCGCCGGGGAAGCGATGTGCTGAAGGCGATGGCGAGCGGAGCGCATGTCGTATTGATCGGCCGGGCCACGCTTTATGGGGCGGCGGCGGGCGGCCAGCCGGGCGCCGGGCGCGCGCTGGCGATCCTCAAAGAGGAGATCGGCACCGCAATGGCGATGCTCGGGGTGAATTCGGTAGCGGAGTTGAATCGGGACTGCTTGCGCGCGGTGTCGCGCTAAACGGTCTCGCTTTCCTCTTTTTCCCGCCGCAGTCGCTCGATGCGGGTTTGCCGATCGGCCATTTCGCGCCAAGCCGCCTCGGAGCGCAAGCAGCGGTCGCGAACGTTGTCGAGCGTTGCCACTTTGGCTTCGGTAGCGGCCTCGTCAGCGCGGGCGAGATAGAGTTCTAGCGTTTGGCTCATATGCACTCTTCCGGTCGTGGAGGAGCAGGGCGACGCTGGCGCCGCCCTGCAATTCAGCTGCTTAGGCGGCGGACAGGTTGACCGCCGACTTCTTGCCGTTGCGGCCGGTCTCGACCTCGTAGGAGACGCGCTGCTCCTTATTGAGGGTCGCCATTCCAGCCGCCTGGACGGCGCTGATGTGAACGAAGCTGTCCTCGCCGCCGTCTTCGGGAGCGATGAAACCATAGCCTTTGTCGGTGTTGAAGAACTTGACGGTGCCGATCGGCATGAGAGCGTTCCTTTCGAACGAAGACCCGCTCGCGAGATTGCGGACGGGGGAGGCGAGAGGTCGTGTCGTTGAAAGGATTGTCGTCGTGCAGGTGCGAAAAATCACGCCCAAGCGCCGAGTCCGTTGCAGAATGCGACGTCAGCGTAGGATTTATAGCACGGCTTCGGCACAACGCCTAACCGTGCCATGCCGTGGATTAGTC
>JBDSOM010000076.1:0-4856 GCA_039914785.1 Novosphingobium sp. | reverse complement strand
GGGTCGCCGAGCCGGGATCGGTGCGGGTCGAGAACGCGTTCGCGATCGAAAGCTATCCCACGGTCCACCAGATGGTCTCCACCGTGCGGGCGCGCATTCCCGCCCAGACCAGCGCGATCGGCCTGGTGCGGGCGCTGTTTCCCTGCGGCTCGATCACCGGCGCGCCGAAAATCCGCGCGATGGAGTTGATCGCCGTGGTCGAGCGCGATGCGCGCGGGGCTTATTGCGGCGCGATCGGGCGGTTCGATGCCGGCGGCGCAAATGCGACTGGCGACGTAAATGCAACTGGAGACGGGGCATTCAATGTGGCAATCCGCACGCTCCGGCTCACCCCCGGCGAGCACGGTGCCGGTAACGTCGGGGGCCGGGCGGTCCTCGGGGTGGGCTCGGCGATCGTCGCGGATTCGGATGCGCTGTCGGAATGGCGCGAGTGTTTGGTCAAAGGTGGTTTCGTGCGGCAGTCTACAGCTATTTCATCCGCTGCCGCCTTCGACCTGATCGAAACCATGGCCTTCGGTGCCGACGACGGGATCGCGCTGCTCGAGCTCCACCTCGAACGGATCGGGGCCAGCGCGGCCGAGCTCGGCTTCGGGTTCGATCGCCACGCGGTCCGCAATGCGATCCAGGCGCTGTGCTTCGAGGCCGAAGGCGCGGCGACGTTGCGTCTGGTGATCGGGCGGAGCGGGGCCTACAGCCTCGAACTGTCGCCGCCGCCTGTACCCCTGCCCGATCCGGCGATCTGCGCGGTCCTGACCCTGCCGGTCGACGAAAGCGACTGGCGGCTGCGCCACAAGACCTCCGACCGCGCCTTCTACGCAGCCGGCCTCGCGGCCGCCCACGGCGCCGGCGCACATGAAGCGCTGTTTATGCGCGATGATAGACTAATTACCGAAGGCTCCTTCACCAACCTGTTCGTCGAACGCGATGGCAAACTGCTGACCCCACCCGCCGCGCTCGGCCTGCTGCCCGGCGTCCTGCGGCGCTCGCTGATCGAGGAAGGCCGCGCCGTCGAGGCCGAACTGCGGCTGGAAGATCTGGCCGACGGCTTCCTGATCGGCAACGCCCGTCGCGGCCTGATCCCCGCGAGATTACTGTCATGACCGAGACTTCCATAGCCCTGAACCGTATCGCCCCTTCCGGCACCACGGCGATGACCGATCGCGCCATCGCGCTGCGCGAGGCCGGCCGCGACATCATCTCGCTATCGGTGGGCGAGCCCGATTTCGCGACGCCGCCGCATGTCGTGGCCGCGGCCAAGGCCGCGCTCGACGCGGGCGACACCAAGTACACCGCGGTCGGCGGCACCGCCCGGCTCAAGCAAGCCGCCGCGCTGCACTTCGCCCGCGACCTGGGCATCGAGACGCCGGTGGGCCAGGTCACGGTCAGCGCGGGCGGCAAGCAGGCGATCTTCCACGCGCTGCTGGCGACGCTCGATCCGGGCGACGAAGTGCTCATTCCCGCGCCGTGGTGGGTCTCGTATCCCGAGATCGTGCGCTTCGCGGGGGCGACCGTCGTGCCGATCCAGACCACGCCCGCCGGCGGCTACCGGATCACGCCCGAGCAACTCGTCGCCGCGATCACCCCAAGAACACGCTGGCTGCTGCTCAACAGCCCGGGCAACCCCACCGGCGCAACGTATCCCGCCGCGGAGCTACGAGCCCTTGGCGAGATCCTGGCGGCGCACCCGCGCGTGCTGGTGATGAGCGACGATATCTATGCGCCGCTGCGATACGGTGCCGGCGCCCACGCCACGCTGGCGGTGGAGCGGGCCGACCTGGCGCCCCGCATCCTGACGGTCTCGGGCGTGTCCAAAAGCCACGCGATGACCGGTTTCCGCATCGGCGTGGCGACCGGACCGCAGTGGCTGATCGCGGCGATGGAAAAACTTCAGTCGCACAGCTCGGGCAACCCCTGCTCGATCAGCCAGGCGGCCGCGGTCGCGGCCTTTGAAGGCCCGCAGGCGTTTCTCAGCGACTGGCGCGAGCGCTTTCGTGCCCGCCGCGACATGGTTGTCGCCGCGATCAACGCGATCCCCGGCCTGTCGACGCCGGTGCCCGACGGGGCGTTCTACTGCATGGTGGACAGCACCCCGTTGATGGCGCGGTTCGGCGACGATACCGCACTGGCATTGCACTTGCTCGAGCACGGCGTCGCGATCGTCCCGGCGTCGGGTTTCGGCGGCAAGGATGGCTTCCGCATCAGCTTTGCTGCAGACGACGCGCTGCTCGAAGACGCCATCCGGCGGATCGCAGAGGCTGTGAAATGAATCTTCCCCCTGAATTGCCCCCGCTCACCCCGAGCCCACTCGACGGCGCTACGGATGAACTTCGGCCCGAGACCGAAGCCGGTGCCGCCAGTTCCGGGGACGACCGGGCCTGGAAGGGGATAACGCCATTCCCGATCCTGTTCGAGGACGGCGAGGCGCTGGTCATCGACAAGCCCGGTGGCCTGCCGCTCGATCGCCCGCGCGCCGGGGGTGAAGCCCTCAGCGATCACCTCGATGGCCTGCGCCTCGGCTTCCAGCGCCAGCCGTTCCCGGTCCACCGGCTCGACCGCGACACGTCGGGCTGCCTGCTGCTCGCCCGCAATCCGAAGGCGCTCAGCCGGTTCTCCAGCGCATTCGAGGAACGCCGCGTGACCAAGCGTTACCTCGGCGTCGTCGCCGGCCACCTGACGATGGATCACGGCACGATCGAACTGTCGCTCAAGAAGATCAGCTCCGCGCAAGACGGCTGGCGGATGATCGCGGCGCGGTTGGGCAAGCAGGCGGTCACGCACTGGCGCAAGGTGGCCGAGCTAGAGGACATGACCCTAGTCGAGTTCCGCCCCGAGACCGGCCGCACGCACCAGATCCGCGTCCACGCCGCCTCGGGCCTAGGCGTGCCGCTGCTCGGCGATCCGATCTACGGCGAAACCCACCCGAACGCGCCGCAATACGCCGGCCGCGCGGGGCGAACCATGCTGCACTCGGCGGCGATCAGCCTGCCGCGTTTCGGCAAAGACCCGATTTCCGCGGTCGCACCCTTCCCCGCCGATTTCGCGGCGCTCGGGTTCGCAGATGGATGACGGTGAATCCGACGTAATTGCGCGCGCGCTGGGGCTGATCAGCGAAAGCTTCATCGCGGCGAGTGGCCCCGGTGGCCAGAACGTCAACAAGGTCGCGACTGCGGTGCAAGTGCGGCTCGATATCTACGCGCTGCGCCTGGAGCCGGCGGTTTTTCACCGGCTGAAGCTGCTCGCCGGGAGCCGGATGACCGCCAAGGGCGAACTCGTCCTCACCGCGCGGCGGTTCCGCACCCAGGAGCAGAACCGCGCCGACGCGCGCGAACGGCTCGCGGAACTGCTGCGGGATGCGGGCAACCTGCCCGAGAAGCGCGCCAAAAGCCGCCTAAACCGCATCGGCAAGACCGCGCGGCTCGAAGGCAAGAAAAAGCGCGGCGCGGTGAAGGCTGGCCGCGGGAAAGTCAGCTTCGACTAGCGTCTGAGCCGCTGTCGTGAAGACGGTGATGCAACCCCGCTGAACCAGAGCCTGGCGCTACCGTTGCCGCTTGTTGCTCCACACGATCTGGCAAATCCCGACCGCGGCAAGGATCACGCCATAGAACGCCCAGCGCTTGTCGTTCGCCATGAAACTCTGAAGAAACGCGATGTTGAGGCCTTGGAGGATCCAGATCCCGCCCATCGCCGTCATCAGCAGTCCGATCAGGCTGCTGACCACGCGCATGATGCCGTTGAATGCACTCATTTGTGTCTCTCCCGATCCAGATCGGATCGGGTCAATGATGCGCACAGGAAAGACCCGCGCGCAATCGCCCTATGAAACGCGTTCCGCACTCGAGTCTGCCCGGGGCCGCACGGGCTTGCGCGGCTTGTCGCCATGGTCGAGCGTCCCGAACATCCAGTCGTACAGCAGCGTGATCGTCGCGTAGTTGCCGCCGGTGAACCGCGCGTGGTGGTTGTGGTGCATCTTCGACAGGTAGTTAAGGTAGCGGAACGGGAAGCGGTCGCTCTCCCACAAATTGTGGTTGTGCAGGTTGATCTCGGAGAACGCGATCCAGGTGATCACGATGGTCACGACATGGAAATTGCCCATCAAACGCGAGAGCACGAAGATCGTCATGATGTAGAGACCGAGTCCGATCGCCACTTCGAGCGGGTGGATATAGCTCGAATCGTTCTTGCACGGGTTGTGCTGGCGGTGATGGACGGCGTGCATCCACATCAGCGGGCCGTCGAACGGACCGCCAGCGTGAAACAGGAAGCGGTGCGTCAGGTAATAGACGAAATCGTATGCCATCAGGATGACGGCGATATCGAGCAGGACGTTCCACCAGGGCACCGGATCGAGCGTGAGGCAGAACGGCAGGATCATGCCGAATATCACGACGAGATAAGCCCCGGCCCACTTGCGGTTCCACTTCTGGTTGGCCGCATAGCTGGGTTTTTCCATCTTCTGGCGGAACGTGTCGCGGTTCAGCTTTCCTGCGGCGCGGAACGTCGGGACCAGCGCGAAGACGTATTTGGCGGCGAATCCCAGGCCGAAAATCACTATCATCGCGCACAGCGAGAGTTGCCAATTATAGTGTGCCGCAAGCGACGCGATCATCGGGTGGTCCATTCGAACAGTCCTCTCAGCCTCTCCCAGGCGCACCGGGGTTCAAGCAGAGAACGCTGTTCTCGTCAAGCTATGATAGAGACTGGATCGTATGTCCTGCGTCGCTAGAGCGTATCGAGCGGGAACAGGTCGTCCGCGATTTCGTCCGCGCGGGCGAAATCGCTGCGCAATTCGGGGATCAGCTCGTCGGCGATGCTCCGCGCGGTCCAGCCGGCGGGGTTCACCACGGCCCGGATCGGGC
>JBDSOM010000136.1:0-11193 GCA_039914785.1 Novosphingobium sp. | reverse complement strand
CGTACCCCAGATTTGGGAGGTATACCGATGGGACGAAGAGTGGAAGACGATCATTTATGGTGCGCTACGGGCTTACAAGGCGGTCCATGGGCACGCCTCTCCCGCCCATCAATATTTTGTTCGTTTCGGGTTAAAGGGCGCATTGTTGAGGGCATAACTCGTTTGACCGCTTTTGGGTCGTGACCTGTAAGTCCGGTGTTGGGGAATGGACCCTGGGAAGCGGTCGTCCGGCGTTTGCCGCAAAGACCGCGACGGAGCCCCCCTTCAACGTGGCGACGAGGAATGGCTGGCGCGCCGCCGGAACGAATCAAGTACAATCCCGCCGCTGCACATTGGCAACACCAAAGTTCCCACCAAATAAAACGACTCGTCGCGCGAGTCATGCGGCTCGCCCTGAATCGGACGAAAGGTCGGATTAACCGATTCGCGCGGGGCGGGGAGTCCTGCTAGCCGGCCGCCAACTAAGAACGACGGGTAATACCTAAAGGGGTCGACTTGCAGAGACTTTCCGCTGGCGGGATTGGCGACCGCCTGCGGGTCTGGTTTCCGGATCGCGAATTTTTCATGCGATCCCAAGGCCAGGTTCGCTTCATCAGAATTTCCGCGCGGGTGCAGATGCTCGCCGCCGGCGTTGTCGCCGCGCTGACCCTTGCCTGGGTCCTGACGATGGGCGTGATGCTGGTCTCGCAATTCATCGCGACGCGCGATCGCCTGTCGCTGCTCAACCGCGAGGCCAAAGTCGCCAGTTCGGAAAATCGGGTGTCGAGCTACCGCAAGGACATGGACGGCGTCACCGCCGATCTCGAAAAGCGCCAGGAATTCCTCAAGCAAGTGGTCGAAGCGCATCTCGGCGACTTGCCCACCGACAAGCAACCCGGCGAGACGGTTTCGGATTCGAGCAGCGAGGCCGCCCAGACGGTCCACAAAGTCAGCCTGGCGATCCCCGAAGCCGCCGGCCTGGCCCGGATCGAGGCACACCAACTCGCGTTTGTCGAAAGCCTGACCCGCCTCGCCGATCGGCGCGCGGCAGGCGCTGCGAATGCGATGCGCAAGCTGGGGCTCAACCCGCAAACCGCGCTCGCTTCGATGAGCGACCGCACCGCCCAGGGTGGCCCGCTGATGCGCCTGGCCACCTCGGCTGACGGGTCGCTCGACCCGCGCTTCCAGCGCCTCGGCCTCAGCCTCGCCCGGATGGAAGCGCTCGAACGCGGCCTCAAGGGGATCCCGCAGGTCCTTCCCGCCAGCCTCAAGTTCATCTCGTCGGGTTTCGGCTACCGCAGCGATCCATTCACCGGCGGCGGCGCGTTTCACGCCGGGCTGGACTTCAAGGGCCCGATCGGCGCGCCGATCTTCGCCGCGGCGCAAGGCACCGTCACGTTCGCCGGGGTCAAGCAGGGCTATGGCAACTGCATCGAAGTCAGCCACGGCAACGGCATGTTGACCCGTTACGCCCACATGTCTGCATTCCGCGCCCACGTCGGCCAGAAGGTCGCCGCCGGCGCGGTAATCGGCGCGATCGGCAGCACCGGCCGTTCGACCGGACCCCATTTGCATTTCGAAGTGCGGATCAATGACGTTGCGGTCAATCCGCGCCCATTCCTGGAGGCAGCGCCCCATGTTCTCGAAGAAGCCCGCGGCAACGGACCTGCCGCAAATCACTCAGCAGCCAGTCACCCGCAGGGGAGGTAGTGGAATGAGTGGAGGAACGTTCTCGGTGCTCGGCACCGATGTCACCATCAAGGGCGACATCTCGGCTTCGGCCGATTTGCACGTCGATGGCCGGGTCGAAGGCGACATTACGTGCTCCTCGCTGGTGCAGGGCCAGGCGAGCGAAGTCATCGGCGCGATCCGCGCGGAAAGCGCGCGCCTGTCGGGCACCGTGCGCGGATCGATCACCGCCAGCGAGCTGGTGATCCTCAAGACCGCGCGGATCGAGGGCGACGTGTTCTATGACGCGCTGACCATCGAACAGGGCGCCGAAGTGGACGGGCGGTTTGCCCACCGGGTTCACGCCTCGACGAGCGAACCGGCGATCCCGCTGGCCAGCGACGACAGCGAACCGCGGCTGACGCTGGCCAGTTGAGCGGGGCGAGCCTGGACTCCTTCCCGTCCCCTTAGTTGCGGGAGGGGATTAAGCCGCAACCTCCGCCCGCAGCGCCTTGCGATCGAGCTTGCCGATCGCGGTCTTGGGCAGCGTCTCACGCACCACCACGGCATCGACCCGCTCGTGCTTGCCGACGCGCGCATTGAGCCAGTCCCTGAGCGCGTCGCCGCTCGCCTCCCCGCTTACCTCGGTGCCCGGCCGTAACGTCACGAACGCGCGCGGCACTTCGCCGCGGTAGTTGTCGGCGATCCCGATCACCAGCGTCTCGCTGACCGCCGGATGCTGCAGCAACACCGCCTCGACCTGGCTCGGGAAGACCTTGAAGCCCCCCACCGCGATCATATCCTTGCTGCGGTCGACGATGCGCACGTAGCCATCGGCGTCGAACGTGGCGATGTCGCCGGTGCGCAGCCAGCGCTGGAGGATGCCCGCTTCGTCACGGGCCGCGAAGGCGGACGCTTCGGCATCCGGCCGGTTCCAGTAGCCTTGCATGATCTGCGGGCCGAGGATCGCCAGTTCCCCCGGCTCGCCCGGCGGGGCGTCCTGGGTGGCGTCGTCCTTGTCGAGCAGGCGCAGCCGGGTCGCCGGCAAGGGCTGGCCGATCGTGCCGGGGCGGTTCTCCCCCTTCAAGGGGTTGGTGGTGACCACCCCGCTGCTCTCGGTCAGGCCATAGCCTTCGAGCACCCTGGTGCCCGTCACGGTCTCGAACTGCTGCTTGACCGGCAGCGGCAGCGGCGCGCCGCCGGAAATGACCTCGCGGATCGAGGAAAAGTCGGTTTTGACGATATCGGGGTGCCCCAGCAACGCCTGGAGCATCGTCGGCACCACGAACAGCGCGGTCGGCTTGGCCTGCCCGATCTTGGCGAGCGTCTGGCGCGCGTCGAACCGCGCCAGCATCGCGATGCTCCCGCCGTTGAGCACGGTGCGGTTGAGGATGCAGGTGTTGGCGAAGACGTGGAACAGCGGCAGCACCCCCAGCACCACGTCGCGCTTGCCGCGATCGGGATCGACCGCGCGGAGCTGGCGCGCGTTGGCGGTCAGGTTCTGGTGGGTGAGCATCGCGCCCTTGGGCGTGCCGGTCGTCCCGCCGGTGTATTGCAGCAGCGCGAGATCGCGTTCGGGATCGATCGCCACCGGCGTCGGCTCGCCGCCCAGGCACGAACGCCACGAGCAGATCGCGGGATCGCGCGGCACCGGCGTCAGCTTGCGGCGGCCAAGCAGGCGGACCGCCAGGCTCTTGAGCGGCGGCAGAATGTCGGCGAGGCGCACCACGATAAGTTGCTCGAGGGGCGAGCCACCCAGCACTTCGAGCGCGGTCGGCAACAGCGCCGGGACGTCGAGCGTCACCAGGATCCGCGCGCCCGAATCGACGACTTGCGCCTCGAGTTCGGCCGCCGTGTAGAGCGGAGAGAAGTTGACGACGGTCGCACCGGCCAGCAGCGCGCCGTAATACGCCGGGATGTATGTCGGGATATTGGGCAGGAACAGGCCGATCCGCTCGCCCTTGATCAGGCCCCGGGCCTGGAGCCCCGCGGCGAAGCGCCGGCTTTCGGCGAACAGCTCGGCATACGTGAACTGCCGCCCCTCGAATTCCGCCAGCAGGCGATCCGGATACGCGGCGACGGCCGCGGCGAACATCTGGGTGAGTGACAACGGCAGAAACGCCTCGTCCCATGCGCAAGCGTGCGCATAGTGGTCTCGCCAGGGCTCTCCCGGCCCGGACCCTCCCAAATTGCTAACATCCATGTCAGCTAGCTTGCCCTGTCCGATGGGAAAGGGCAAGCCTGCCGGTACAGGTTAGGCCTGCCGGTACAGGTTAGGCCTGCCGGCACAGGTTAGGCCGGTACAGGTCAGGCCTGGCCGGCGGCCTCCGCGGCGCGCTTTGCTTCGAGCCACGCGGCGACTTCGGCTTCCTGGGCTGCCTGGCCAGCGGCCTTGACCGACGCGACGCGCTCGGCCCGCAGTTCCTCGATCAGCGAGTCGCGATCTTCGCCCAGACGGACGTCGTCGAGGCCGTCATCGACGATCCCCGCCTTCTTCGCGGCCTTGGCGACGATCGCGTCGAGCTCGCGCTGCGAGCACAGGCCCAGCGTGACCGGGTCCTTCGCCTGGATATTCGAGATGTTCCAGTGCGAGCGGTCGCGGATCGCGGCGATCGTGTTGCGGGTGGTGCCGATCAGCTTGCCGATCTGCGCGTCCGAGATTTCCGCATGGTTGCGCAAGATCCAGGCGATGCCATCGGGCTTGTCCTGACGCTTCGACACCGGGGTGTAGCGCGGGCCCTTGGTCCGGTTCACGTTGACCGGGGCCTTTTGCATCTTGAGCGAGTAGGTGGCATCAGCCTGGCCCTTCTCGATCTCGGCCATCGTCAGTTCACCCGAACGCACCGGATCGCGTCCGGTGTACTTGCTGCTGGCGAGGTCATCGGCCATCGCCTGGACTTCGAGGATATGCAGGCCGCAGAACTCTGCGATCTGCTCGAACGTCAGCGCGGTGGTGTCGACGAGCCACGAGGCCGTCGCATGCGGCATCAGCGGGGTGGGCTGGTTCACGGGAAATCTCCGGCACAAATAATAAGGGCCGCCCCTTTGCGGAGCGGCCTGCTAGGGCAGCATGTAGGATACTACCCGCGATTGAGCAAGGATTTGAGTCGCCGCGCGTTCGCCGGGTGTGCTTGCTTGTCTTGTTGAGCCACGACTGATGGCCTCGGCGGCCGACTCCTTGTGAATCGGGCAAGCAAGGCAGTACAGCAGGCCTGGCATGGACATTCGCTCTTTCGAAATCACTGGCCTCAAGTTGCTGGTCCCTCGCCACCTCGGCGATGGCCGCGGCTATTTTGCCGAGACCTTCCGCGCCGACGTGTTCGCGCAACATTGCGGCGACTTCCCGTTCGTCCAGGATAATGAATCATTGAGCGCCCGGGCCGGCACCATTCGGGGTCTGCATTTTCAGTCCGAGCCGCACGCGCAAGGCAAGCTGGTGCGCTGCACCGCCGGCGCCCTCCATGACGTCGCGGTCGACATCCGCCGAGGTTCGCCCACTTTCGGCCACTGGATTGGCGAGACCCTCTCGCCGGAAAATGGATACCAACTCTGGATCCCTCCAGGTTTCGCCCACGGGTTCTGCACGCTTACGGACAACACGGTCATCACCTACAAGGTGACCAACTATTACAGCGCGGCGTGCGACAAAGGGCTCGCATGGAATGATCCCATGCTCGATATTGCGTGGCCAGGTGCGGCGAACCCCGAGACGCTTTCCGCCAAAGACCGCAAGCAGCCGTCGCTCGCGGAGCTTCCGGCCTGTTTCACGTGGAGCCGATAGCCCATGCGCGTGATCGTTACCGGTGGCGCCGGGTTCATCGGCTCGGCCCTCGTGCGCCATCTGGTGCTCGACAAAGGGTACGATGTTCTGACCATCGACGCCCTGACGTATGCCGGCTGCGAAGCTTCGCTGCGCGCGGTCGAGGGGAAGGACAACCATCGCTTCCTCAAGGCGGACATCTGCAACCGCGCGGCAATGGACCAGGCGATCCAGGGTTTCGCGCCCGATCGCATCATGCATCTGGCGGCCGAGAGCCATGTCGACCGCTCGATCACCGGCGCGACGGACTTCATTCAGACGAACGTGGTCGGGACGTTCACCTTGCTGGAGGCGGCCCGAGGCTTTTGGAACGGGCTCGCCGCTGCAGCCAAGACGTCATTCCGCTTCCTTCACGTCTCGACGGACGAAGTCTACGGTTCGCTAGGCGCCGAAGGGCTGTTCAGCGAGACCACGCCTTATGACCCCAGCTCGCCTTACTCCGCGTCAAAGGCCGCTTCGGATCATCTCGCCAAGGCGTGGGAGCGTACATACGGCCTGCCGGTGGTCGTCTCGAACTGTTCGAACAATTACGGACCATACCACTTTCCGGAAAAGCTCATCCCGTTGACCATCCTCAACGCCCTCGCCGGGCGGCCGTTGCCGGTTTACGGCACCGGCGAGAATGTCCGCGACTGGCTGTTTGTCGACGACCATGCGCGCGCCCTCGATCTTGTTGCCGAACGCGGGAGGGTGGGCGTGACCTACAACGTGGGCGGCAGCAACGAGCGCCGCAACATCGACGTCGTGCGCCGGATCTGCGCCGTGCTGGACGCGGTGGCTCCCGCCGAAGCGCCGCGCGACAGGCTGATCCGGTTCGTCCCCGATCGGCCGGGACACGATGCCCGATACGCGATCGACGCGACGCGATTGGAGACCGAGCTTGGCTGGCGGGCCAACGAGACTTTCGACACCGGGATCGCGAAAACGGTTCGGTGGTATCTTGAGAGCGAGTGGTGGTGGGGGCCCTTGCGTCAACGTTACGACGGCGCACGCCTGGGGCTTTCCGGCGCGGGCCACGCCGCCGGGGCGTCTGCGTGAAAATCGCCGTAACAGGCCGCCACGGGCAGGTTGTCGCCAGCTTGCTCGAGCGCGGCGCGGCGGCGGGCCACGAGATCGTCGCGCTCGGCCGTCCCGAACTCGACCTTGCCGATCACGCTTCGGTTGCCCGGGCGCTGGAAGCCAGCGCGCCCGATGCCGTGGTGTCCGCGGCGGCCTATACGGCAGTCGACAAGGCTGAAACCGAGCGCGAACTGGCCTTTGCCATCAATGCCGATGGCGCGAACGCCGTGGCCCTTGCGGCGAAAGCGCTCGGCGTACCGCTGATCCAGCTTTCGACCGACTATGTCTTCGACGGCGGTCTCGACCGTCCTTATCTCGAGACGGATGCGACTGACCCCGCCGGAATATATGGCGCATCCAAGCTGGCGGGTGAAACCGCAGTGCTGCGCGCTTATCCCGCCAACAGCGCCATTCTGCGCCTCGCGTGGATCTACAGCCCGTTCGGCGACAACTTCGTCAAGACCATGCTGAGACTGGCGGCGGAGCGCAGGGAGATCGCGGTCGTCGCCGACCAGGTTGGCAATCCTACCAATGCGCTCGACATTGCCGACGGCATCTTGCGTGTAGCGGGCAATCTCGTGACGGACCCGAACCCGGCGCTCCGCGGCGTGTTTCACATGACCGCGCGCGGCGAAGCGACGTGGGCGGACTTCGCCGAAGCGACTTTCGCGGCCTCGGGCGTGCGTGGTGGACCGCAAACGAAAGTGCGGCGGATTACGGCGGCCGAGTACCCTACCCTGGCCGCCCGGCCCGCGAACTCACGGCTCGACTGCAGCCTGATCGAGACGGTGCACGGGGTCACTCTACCTGTCTGGCGGGCCGCGCTAGAGACCGTAGTCGCCCGCCTGTAGCTGCGGCTCAATCTGAGGAACAGACGAATGAAGGGCATCATCCTGGCCGGCGGTAGCGGCACCCGGCTGTTCCCAATGACGCTGGCGACCTCCAAGCAGCTATTGGCCGTCTACGACAAGCCGATGATCTACTACCCGCTCACCACGTTGATGCTGGCGGGGATCCGCGAGATCCTGATCATTTCGACCCCGCGCGACCTGCCTGCGTTTCAAGCGCTGCTGGGCGACGGCGCTGCCTGGGGAATGTCGTTCGAGTACGCCGAGCAACCGAGCCCGGACGGCCTGGCACAGGCATACGTCATCGGAGCGGATTTCATCGCCGGCCAGAGATCGGCGCTCATCCTGGGCGACAACATCTATTACGGCCATGGCCTGTCCGAACTGCTGACAGGGGCGTGTGGCCATGGCCGGGGGGCGCGGGTTTTCGCCTATCACGTCCAAGATCCAGAGCGTTACGGCGTCGTGAACTTCGACGACCGCATGCAGGCGATCTCGATCGAAGAGAAGCCCAAGCACCCGAAATCGAACTGGGCGGTGACCGGGCTCTACTTCTACGACAAGCAGGTGGTGGATATCGCCGCCAACCTGAAACCTTCGCCGCGTGGGGAATTGGAGATAACCGACGTCAATCGGGTTTATCTCGAGCGAGGAGAACTGTCGGTAGAAGTCATGGGCCGCGGCTTTGCCTGGCTCGACACCGGCACGCCCGACAGCTTGCTGGAAGCGGCCGAATTCGTCCGGGTGCTGGAGAAACGGCAAGGTTTCAAGATCGCGAGTCCGGAGGAGATTGCGTTTCGCCAGGGCTTTATCGGCGCGTCGCAGCTGGAGCGGACGGTCGGCAAGCTGGGCAAGTCAGACTACGCCCGCTATTTGCAGCAAATCCTGGGGGAAACACCCGATCGCCGCGACTGAGCGCCGGAATCAGCGCCCGGGCGTCAGTCCATCGCGACATAGCCGGGCAGCGCGACCATACGACCCAACCAACTGGAAATCGCCGGATAATCGTGGAGGCGAAAACCGCCCGCCTCGCAAACGTGGGTGTAGGCGTACAGGGCGACGTCAGCCAATGAGACGCCTGAACCCACCATCCAGCGACGTGCAGTGAGGTGTTCGTCCAGCAGTTGCAACGCGGCCTCCCCCCCGGCGCGCTTGACGGGGATCTGCGCCCGCTGCGCATCGCTGAGCTTGCCCTCGCCGACGAACAGCAGCCAGAACCGCAACGTCGCGATGTTGGGCTCGTGGCTGTACTGTTCGAAGAACATCCAGCGCAGCATGTCGGCCTGGTCGAAGCGGTCCGCCGGAATCAGCGGGCTGCCCGCGGCGAGATACCAGCAGGCGGCGTTGCTTTCGGGCAGGAAGCGCCCGGTGCTGTCGTCGCCGATCTGCAGCACCGGGATGCGGCCGTGGGCGTTGACCCGCTCGATGAAGGCGGGCGTTCGCGTTTCGCCCTTGATAATGTCGTAGAAGCGCCGTTCGAGCGGCTGGCCCAACAGCGCCGCGGTCAGGCGGATCTTGTAGCAGTTGCCGCTGCGGGGATCCTCGTGAAGCACCAGCCTGTCCATGTCACACCTCCAGCACGATCTTGCCGATGTGGTCGCCCGCTTCCATGCGCGCGTGGGCCTCGGCGGCTTCGCGCAAGGGGAAGGTCCGGTCCATCACCGGGCGCAGCCTGCCGTATTCGACGAGCGGCCAGGCGTTGGCGGCAATCTCTTGCGCCAGCAGCGCCTTGAAGTCATTCGAACGCGGGCGCAGCGTCGAGCCGGTCAGCGTATAGCGCCGCGCCATGATCACCGCCATGTTGAGTTCCGCTTTCGCGCCGCCCTGGACCGCGATCGTCACGTGGCGCCCATCTTCGGCCAGGCACTTGAGATTGCGGGCCACATAGTCGCCGGCGACCATGTCGAGCACCATCTGAACGCCCTTGCGTTGCGTGATCCGGGCGACTTCCGCGACGAAATCCGAGGCTTTGTAGTCGATCGCGTGGGCCGCGCCGAGCTCCAGCGCGCGGGCGCATTTGGCGGGTCCGCCGCACGTGACGATCACCGTCACGCCGAACAGCTGGCCGAGCATGATCGCCATCGTGCCGATCCCACTGGTCCCGCCGTGGACCAGGATCGTCTCCCCGTCCCGGACCCAGCCGCGCTCGAACACGTTATGCCACACCGTGAACAGCGTCTCGGGCAGCGCCGCGGCCTCCGCCAGCGAGATCGTATGCGGGACCGGCAGGCAATGCGCGGCTTCGGCAAGGCAGTATTCGGCGTAGCCCCCGCCCGACACCAGCGCGCAGACGGTCTGGCCGACGAGCTGGCTCGCCCCCCACGCATCCGCACCCGCACCTGCCGCCACGACGTCACCGGCGATCTCCAGCCCGGGGATCGGCGAAGCGCCCGGCGGCGGCGGGTAGTGGCCCTGCCGCTGGATCACATCGGGCCGATTGACCCCTGCGAACGCGACTTTGACGAGCACCTGACCCGGCCCCGGCTGCGGCACCGGCAGCGTTTGCGGGCGCAGGACCTTTGGTCCGCCCGGCGCGTCATAGCCAATAGCCGTCATGAATTGCGGAAGCATTTCCGCCACTTGCGTTCCCCCTGGTTGCGGCCCCCCAGCCGCGTTTACGACGAGTAACCGACAGCCCTGTTGACAGCAAGGCCACGGCGTTGAATGCTGCAATGCAATGGAAGCGGACGATCGTCCCAGGCCCCGTGGCGACGCGGCCAGCCTCCTCGCCAGCGAAAGCCTGGACAGCTATTCGCGCGACGAACTCGGCGTCCGCATCGCCACTCTCGAAGCCGAGATCGCCAGGGTGGCCACGCATCGGGACAAAGCCGAGGCGCATCGCTCCGCCGCCGACGCATTCTTCAAGGCGAAATCCTGATGGCTGGCCCCACGCGCATCTCGGGCTCGTTCATTTCGGGCCCGCTCATATTGGGGCCTCTCGTATTGTCGGGAGGACGGGACCATATACGTTTCGTTACGCCCACCCGCCCACACTCTCCGGCCCACGGAGGGTGACCTTTCCCCAGCGAAAGACCGTTTGATGCCCAGCTTCGCCCAGAGCCTTGAGAAAACGCTGCACGCCGCCTTGGCCAACGCCGCCGAGCGCAGCCACTAATATGCGACGCTCGAGCACCTCCTCCTCGCGCTGATCGACGATGCGGACGCGGCGCAAGTCATGCAGGCTTGCGGGGTCGAGCTCGGCGATCTCGGCGATGTGGTGCGCCAGTACCTGGATCAGGAATACCAGTCGCTGAAGACTGCGGAAAAGGGCGATCCCGCGCCGACCGCCGGCTTCCAGCGGGTGATCCAGCGCGCCATCCTCCACGTGCAGTCCTCGGGCAAGGACACCGTGACGGGCGCCAACGTGCTGGTCGCGCTGTTTTCCGAGCGCGACAGCTACGCGGTCTATTTCCTCCAGCAGCAGGACATGAGCCGACTCGACGCGGTGAGCTTCATCAGCCACGGCATCGGCAAGGGCGGCCGCCGCATCGAGGACAAATCGCCCAAGGGTTCGGCCGATCACGATACGCCGACGCCCGAGGAAAAGAACGATACGAAGCCTTCGACCAAGAAGGATTCGGCGCTTGACCAGTTCACGGTGAACCTCAACGAAAAGGCGCTGGCCGGTAAGGTCGATCCGCTGATCGGCCGCGGGCCAGAGGTCGATCGGACGATCCAGATCCTCTGCCGCCGTTCCAAGAACAACCCGCTCTACGTGGGCGATCCCGGCGTCGGCAAGACCGCGATCGCGGAAGGCCTGGCGCGCAAGATCGTCGAGGGCGACGTGCCCGAAGTGCTGACCGACGCGGTGATCTACTC
>JBDSOM010000161.1:0-10305 GCA_039914785.1 Novosphingobium sp. | reverse complement strand
GGCGCGCGGAGATGAGGCCCTTGATCTCGGGTCCTTCGGTCAACTCGGCCAGGGTCGGCGGCGAGGTGTCGGAAACGGTCCCGGTCAGTTCGGCGCCCGCAGATTCAATCCGGGGCTCGCTCTGGGGCTGGGCAGACGCGCCGGCCCACGCGGGAACGGCAAGCATCGCAAGCAGGAACAGGCCGCCGGGCCTGGTGGTAATGATGGTCATGAAGTTACTCCCTCGATAAACTCCCGACCGCCCGTGTTCAGTAAAAACTGTCTGGTACATGAACAGTCCCGGCGTGGCCGTTCATGCGCGGGCAAGTCGGGCGTACCGTGCGGCGAACAGCATCAGTTCATGCCTGGGTAGAGTTACCGATGACGGGATCTCAGGCGGGTCGCTGCAACCACCGGCCGGTATTTGGGATGTGCCGGACCGGAGTCGCTGGCCGTGTTTCCCGCCGATGGGAGGGACGGAGCCCGCCGGCTCAGAACTTCATCGAGAACGGGTCGCGCTTGTCGCCGGAGAAGTCGATGAACACGTTCTTGGTCTGCAGGAATTCCTGGATCCCCGCCTCTCCGCGCACGCGTCCGAAGCCGGATTCCTTCATGCCGCCGAACGGGGCCTGGGGCGCGGCGACGCGGTAGGTGTTGATCCATACGACGCCGCTGTCGATCGCGCGCATCATCCGCAGGCAGCGGCCGATGTCTTGCGACCACACGCCGCTGGCCAGGCCATAGCGCGTGTCGTTGGCGATGCTCACCGCCTCCTCTTCCTCGTCGAACGGGATGATCGAGAGTACCGGGCCGAAGATCTCCTCGGCCGCGACGGTCATGTCGTTGCGCACGTCGGCGAAAATCGTCGGCTCGATGAAGAAGCCCTGGTCGAGGCCCGGACCCGTCGCCCTGCCCCCGCCGGCGACGAGGCGCGCGCCGTCGCCCTTGGCCGCCGCGATGAACGAAAGGATCTTGGCGAACTGCGGTTCGTTCGCGGCGGTGCCCATCTCCGTCTCGGGGAGGCGCGGGTCGCCCATCCTGATCTGCCCGGCGCGCGCGGCAAGGCCTTCGACCATCCGGTCGTAGATGCCGCGCTGCACCAGCAGGCGCGATCCGGCGATGCAGGTTTGCCCGGTCGCGCCGAAAATCCCCGCTAGCGCACCGATCAGGGCGCGGTCGAAATCGGCGTCGGCGAACACGATGTTGGGGGATTTTCCGCCCAGTTCCATCGTCACCGGCTTGAGGTTGGCCCCCGCCGCCGACGCGATGATCCGCCCGACCCCCGGGCTGCCGGTGAAGCTCACTTTGTCGACCAGGCTGCTGCCGGTCAGCCAGCCGCCGACGTCGCCCGCGCCGGTGACGACCTGGACCACCCCGGCCGGGAAGCCGGCCTGTTCGCACATCCGGGCGATCTCCAGCGTGGTGGTAGAGGCGTGCTCGCTGGGCTTCAGGATCACGCAGTTGCCGGCGGCGAGCGCGGCAGGCAGCGTGTTCGTCAGGATCGCGACCGGCGAGTTCCACGCGGTGACGCAGGCGACGACGCCGTACGGCACGCGGATCGCGAAATCGATCGTATCCTTCTGGTCCAGCGGCACGACGTCGCCGTGCAGCTTGTCCGCCCAGCCGGCGTAATAGCGGAAGATCCGCGCGGCGTAGCCCATCTGGCTGTGCGTTTCGCGGATGACCTTGCCGTTGTCGGTGGTCTCGAGGATCGCCATGCGGTCGGCGTCGGCGTCGAGCAGGTCGGCGACCGTGTTCAACAGCCTGGCGCGCTCGCCCGGCGTGGTCTTCGACCAGGTGGCAGAAAAGGCCCGGCGCGCCGCGTGGAGCGCTTCGTCGACGTCGGCCGCGCTGGCAACCGCGACGTGGGCGTGGACCTCTTGGTTATAGGGGTTGATCGCGGGCACCGTCGCGCCGCCTTGAGCATCGCGCCATGTGCCGTCGATGAACAGCTGATAGGTCTGGGGCATCGTCTCAATCTCCGCAGCGCGCCGCTGATCGTTCCAGTGCGGTCGTCCGCCGCCGGGCGATCCGTAAGCTGCGCGACGGCTCCCTAGCAACTAGATAATGCATTATTCCGCAGCCCGAAACTGCTACCCTATCCCCAATATCATCGGGATACTCGCGAACGCCCCCTCTGTCCGGCCGCAATCACATATTATCCGCAGCGCCAATATGCCCTAACTGTACTATGTACGTTTACCCGCCGCGCCACTACGGTGACCGCCGACTCGCAAGCGGGAGGCAGCCACATGTCAATCGATCGACGCACGTTCGCCAAAGCAACCGCAGCCGGGAGCGCCGGGCTGCTGGCGAGCCTCGCAACAGGACAAGGCACGATGAGCACGACCAACCAGTTGTATCCCGACAAGCTCTTCACTGAGCCGTTCATCGACCAGGACGAGTGGCGCGACCAGCCGGTCCGCCATCGTTACGTCCACGGCGGGTTCACCGGCAGCGACCTCAAGTTCTCGATGTATTTCCCGCCCAAGGAGCAATACCAGCGCCGCTTCTTCCACCCGCTGATGCATATCGCGGGGAACGAGAACGTCGCTCTGGCCGGCGCGCTTGGGGGAATCGTCAACTCGCTGCAATTCGCCTTCGCCAGCGGGGCTTACCTGGTGGAATCGAACATGGGCGCGACCACCATGACGGGCCCCGTCGATATCACCAACTTCCGCGCCAGCGCCGCGACCGCACAGTACGGGCGCATCGTCGCGGCGAAAATGTACGGGGAGCACCGGCCCTACGGCTATGTCTACGGCGGCAGCGGCGGTGCATTCAAGACCATCGCCTGCGTCGAAAATACCCACCGAGTGTGGGACGGCAGCGTCCCGTTCATTCACGGCTCGCCGGTCGCGCTCCCCAATGTCTTCACCGTCCAGGCGCACGCCTTGCGCATTCTCGACGGCAAGTTCGAGCAGATCCTCGACGCGATCGAGCCGGGCGGCAGCGGCGACATGTACGCCGGCCTCAGCGACGAGCAGCAGGCCGCGCTGCGCGAAGTGACGCAGATGGGCATGCCGCCGCGCGCCTGGTTCGCGCACAAGAGCCTGGGGATCGCCTATACCGGGGTCTTCGCCTCGATCATCCTGCCGCTGTTCCAGACCGATCCCGGCTATTTCAAGGATTTCTGGACCAAGCCCGGCTATCTCGGGTTCGACGCCCCTCAGTCCCTGGCCGCCGCGCGCATCCAGCAGAAGACCGCCATTTCGGCGATCGTCACGACCGACGAGGTGCGCAAGATGGGCTTGCCGGTCTCGATCGCCGCCGGCACCCGGCCCACCGCCCCGGCCGCGATCCGCGTCGCCGAACTTCCGGCGGGCCGCCTGCAAGGCGCGTTCCTGGTCCCGCAAGGCGGCGCCGCGAACAACCAGCGGCTGATGATCACCGCGAACATCGGCGACTTGATCCTGCTCGGCTTTGGCGGTGAGGCGATCCCGGTGCTGGAAGCGATGAAGGTCGGCGATCCGATCCTGATCGACAATTCCGACTACCTCGCCACCCAGACATTCCACCGCCACCAGAACCCGCCGCCCGAATACTACGTGTGGCAGCAGTTCCGCGGGACGGACGGCAAGCCGATCTATCCGCAGCACCCGCTGTACGAGAGCAACCAGGCCGGCTCGGGCAATTCGTTCATGCAGGGCCGGTTCGACGGCAAGATGATCGTCGTCGATTGCCTGATGGACGAAGCCGCCTACCCCTGGCAGGCCGACTGGTATCGCGGCCGGGTCAAAAGCGTGCTCGGCGCGCGCTTCGAGGAACAGTACCGGCTGTGGTACGTCGATCATGCGATGCACGTCGGCCCGGCGCGCTATGTCGATCCCGCCGAAGGCCATGCCGTGACCGACGATGCCAGCCCGGCGCACACGCAAGTCGTCAACTACTCGGGCATCCTGCAACGCGCGCTGCGCGACCTCGCGGCGTGGGTCGAAACCGGCGTCGCCCCGGTTCGGGAGAGCGCCTACCGCATCGAGGACGGCCAGGTCCACATCCCCGCCAGCGCGGCCGAACGGCACGGTGTCCAGCCCGTCGTCGCGCTCACCATGGGCGGCAAGCTGCGCGCCGACGTTACGGCGGGGCAATCGGTCGAGTTCGTGGGGGTGATCGAGACGCCCCCGGACGCGGGCGTGGTGGTCGCCGCGGAATGGGACTTCGACGGCAGCGGCAAGTTCGCCCAGCGCGCGGCCTTCAGCGACGGCCAGACCAGGCAGACGGTGCGCAATTCGCACGTCTTCGCCGCCCCCGGCACGTACTTCGTCACGCTGCGCGGTGGATCGCAGCGACAAGAGGCGGTCGGCACGCCGTACGGCAAGGCGCTGAACCTCGCCCGGGTCCGCGTGGTCGTGACCTGAACCCGCCGCGCCGACGAAGGGGGCTCAATAGCGCTTGAGCAGGGCGTCAACAGTGGGCGCGGCCGTCTTGGCCTTGCCGTGGGCGCCCCTGATGTCGGCTTCCAGCGCGTCGCGGATCGCGCAGATTTCCGCATCCGTCATATGTTCGATCCCGACGAACTCCTCGCGGGCGTTCTCCAGCGCGCGCAGGATCTCGTCGAGCTTGGCCTGCATCGCGGCGCCGTCGCGGTTCTGGCTGTTCTGAATCAGGAACACCGCCAGGAACGTCATCACCGTCGTCGCGGTGTTGACGATCAGCTGCCAGGTATCCGAATAGTGCAGGATCGGGCCGCACAGCGCCCAGATGATGATCAGCGAAACCGACGCGACGAACGCCACGGGCTGCCCCATCCAGTGAGAGCACTTGTTGGCGATCTTGGTGAAAATCCGGTCCATCTCAGTCTCCGCGGCACTGATTGTCGCGCCCGAATGCCACGCTAGATCGATTTGTGCATCCCCCGCCCCAAGCAAACGCAATGCCGGCATCCCTTCGCCGAAAGGATGCCAGGCAGAATAGCGCTATGGCCAGTGGGCCTGGATTTTCATCTGCCGGGCCGAACGGACGAGCGCCTAGTTGGGGCTGGCCGATGGCGAAGGAGAGGCCGTGCCATTCTTGATGTCGTTGTGCACATCATTGGCTGCATCGCTTACCGCATCGGCGGCTTTGCCCGCGGCGCGTCCAACGGCTTTCGCGCCCTGGTCGACAGCCTTCGCGCCTTCCTGGACTGCATCGCTGGCAACGCTGGCGGCATCTTCCTTGGCGGCGTCCGCGGTCTCGCGGGCCGCATCTTCGGTCTTCTGCGAGCAGGCGGCCAGGGCCAGCGCTCCGCCGAGCATCAAAGAAAGGGAAATCCTGCGCATAGGTTGTCCTCCACCAGCGACACGACCGATCCCGCATCGCTCCCGCCTACAATTGCCGAGCGCGCGACTGGTTCCGCAAAACGGCAGCGCCGGTGCGCGGAATGCAATTGCACCCTCCCCTGCAGAAGCGCAAACGGCTGCCGGGCCCTTCGGGTCCACAGGAGAGGCCGCCATGATCGAGCAAGAGTGGGCAGTTCCCCTCGCCCGCGCCCAATTCGCCTTCACGATAAGCTTCCATTTCCTGTTTCCGGCATTCTCGATCGGCCTGGCGAGCTTTCTCGCGGTGCTCGAAGCGCTGTGGCTGAAAACCGGCCACAACCTTTACGCCAACTTGTTCCGCTATTGGCTGAAGATCTTCGCGATCGTGTTCGCGATGGGCGTCGTGTCGGGCATCGTCATGTCCTATCAGTTCGGCACCAACTGGGCGGTGTTCTCGGACAAGGCCGGCCCGGTGATCGGCCCGCTGATGGCTTACGAGGTGCTGACCGCGTTCTTCCTCGAGGCCGGGTTCCTGGGGGTCATGCTGTTCGGGATGAACAAGGTGGGCAAGGCGCTCCACTTCACCGCGACGCTCGCGGTCGCGATCGGCACGTTCATCTCGGCGTTCTGGATCCTGTCGGTCAACAGCTGGATGCAGACCCCGACCGGCTACGAGATCGCGGCCAACGGCCAGTTCGTGCCCGGCGACAGCTGGTGGGCGATCGTGTTCAACCCGAGCTTCCCGTACCGCCTGGTCCACACCGTGCTGGCCGCGTACCTGACCACGGCGTTCGCGGTCGGCGGGGTGGGGGCGTGGCACTTGCTCAAGGACCGGGGCAACCTGGGCGCGCGCAAGATGTTCTCGATGGCGATGTGGATGGCCGCGCTGGTCGCCCCGCTGCAGATCCTGGCGGGCGACATGCACGGGCTCAACACGCTGGAGCACCAGCCGGCCAAGGTCATGGCGATGGAAGGGCATTACGAAAGCCACCCGGACGGCGCGCCGCTGATCCTGTTCGGCATCCCCAACAGCGCCGAAAAGCGCGTCGATTACGCGGTCGAGATCCCCAAGGCCTCGTCGCTCATCCTCAAGCACGACCGCAACGCCCCGCTGGCCGGGCTCGACACCATTCCCGTTGCCGATCAGCCCCCGGTCGGCCCCGTGTTCTGGGCCTTCCGGATCATGGTCGGCCTGGGCTTCGCGATGGTCGGGGTCGGCCTGTGGAGCCTGCTGGGGCGGATGCGCGGCCGCCTGTACGAGTGGCCGTGGCTGCACCGCGCGGCGCTGGCGATGGGGCCGTCGGGCTTCGTCGCGGTGCTGTGCGGCTGGGTCGTCACCGAGATGGGCCGCCAGCCCTTCACTGTCTATGGCCTGCTGCGCACGGCGGATAGCGCCTCGCCGCTCGACGCCCCGGCGGTCGCGGGCTCGCTGGCGGCGTTCGTGGTGGTCTATTTCGCGGTGTTCGGCGCGGGCGTCTGGTACATTTTCCACCTGATGAAGAAGCCGCCCGAAGCGCACGAGACCGGGCTTGGCAACGCGCCGATCCGCAGCGCCGGGGTCACTCCCGCGCCCGCGGTGATCGAAGGCGGCACCGGGCCGAACAACGGAGGAGACGGAGCATGATCGATCTCACCGTCGTGTGGGCCGGGATCATCGGCTTCGCGATCATCGCCTACGTCGTGATGGACGGGTTCGACCTGGGGATCGGCATCCTGTTCCCGCTGTTCAAGGTCGGGCGCGACCGCGACACCGCGATGAACTCGATCGCGCCGGTGTGGGACGGCAACGAGACCTGGCTGGTGCTGGGCGGCGGCGGGCTGCTCGCGGCATTTCCCCTCGCCTATGCGATCATCCTGCCGGCGCTTTACGCCCCGCTGATCGCGATGCTGCTCGGCCTGGTGCTACGCGGGGTGGCGTTCGAGTTCCGTTGGCGCGACCCCGCGCACCGCCCGCTGTGGGACGCCGCGTTTACCCTGGGCTCGTGCGTCGCGACGTTCGCGCAAGGGGTGGCGCTCGGCGCGCTGCTGCAGGGCATCACCGTCCACGGCCGCGCGTATGGCGGCGGCTGGTGGGAATGGCTCTCGCTGTTCAGCCTGCTGACCGGGGCCGGCTTGGTGGTCGGTTACGCGCTGCTCGGCGCGTGCTGGCTCAACTGGAAGACCGCAGGCGGGCTGCAGGATCAAGTGGTGCGCTATGCCAAGCGGCTGGGCCTGGCGCTCCTCGTGATGATCGGCCTGATCAGCCTGGGCACCCTGACGCTGGAGCCGCAGTATTCGGCGCGCTGGCTGGCCTATCCCGGCGTTCTGGCAACGGCGCAAGTGCCGCTCGCCACGCTGGTGGTCACCGCGCTGTTCTACCGCAGCCTGGCCCGGCGCAAGGACGTCCAGCCGTTCTTCTGGGCGCTTGCGCTGTTCGGGCTGTGCCTGCTCGGCCTGGGCATCTCGATCTGGCCCAACGTGATCCCCGCGCGGGTCAGCATCTGGGAAGCCGCCGCGCCGCATCGCAGCCAGGTCTTCATGCTCGTCGGCGCGAGCGTTCTCGTTCCGGTGATCCTGGCTTATACCGCCTGGGCTTACTGGGTCTTCCGCGGCAAAGTCGACGAAGATGGCTACCACTGATGCCGGGATTTAAACGATGACCGGGTTCAGACGCCTGGCCTGGTTTGCGGCGATCTGGGCGATGAGCGTCGCGGCGGTGGGCGTCGTCGGCCTGGCGATCCGGGCCGTCTTGAAGACCTAGGGTTCACCGGCGCAACACTGCTCGATCTCGGAATTCAGCTCAGCGCCGACGAGCACGAGGAACGCCGACAGGTAAAGCCACATCAGGAACGACACCACCGTGCCCAGCGCGCCGTAGGTGGCGTTGTACCCGCCGAATTGGCTGACGTAGACCCCGAACAGGAACGTCGCCGACAGCGCGCCCACGCCCGCGACGACGATGCCGGGAAGCAGCCAACGCCACGGCACCGCCGGGCGGTCCGGGCCATAGCGATAGACGCAGCCGATCAGCAGCATGGCGATCACCGCAACGGCGATCCAGGGCAGCCCGACCGCCAGCGCCGCAGAGCCCGGCGGCAGCCAGATCAGCGTGCCGATCAGGCTCATCGCGCCGATGGCGAGAATGGCGATCACGCCGACGATCGCGGTCCCGGCGGTGAACGTGAACGAGATCAGCGTGGTCTTGAAGAACCCGCGCGTTTCGTGCCGGTCGTAGGCGGCATTGAGCGCCCCGATGATCGAAGTCGCCGCGCGCATCGCGCCGTACAGCGCCAGCACGATGGCGAGCGCGAGCCCGAAGGCCGTCTTGCCCGTGGGGGTCTCCGACACTTTCGTGAGCTGATCGCCCACGATCTGCGCCGCGTCGGTCGGTAGGATGCCCAGCAGCACTTGCGCGTGTTTCGATGCTTCCGCCGGATCGGCCACCAGGCCATAGATCAACACGACTGCGGCCAGCATCGGGACGAATGCCAGGAAACTGTAGAACGCGACGCCCGCCGCCAGCAGGCTGACGTTGTCGTCGCCTATTTCCCGCCAGGTGCGAACCGCGATGCTGCGCCAGTCACGGCGCAGAACCGCCCACAATCCGGGATCCACTTAAGGATGGCGATCGCGCAGGCGGCCACCGATTGCCGCGCTGACGCAAGCGATGAACCCGCCGATCAGCATCGAAAACCCGGTGAACAGCGCGATCGCGGTCGCCGCCTTGCGCGCTGCTTCCGCCATCGCCGCCGACATGCTCGCGTCGGTCTGCGTCGGCGCGGCGAGCCCGGCCAGGGTCGTCATCAAGACCGCGATGCCCGCGACGATCATCGTCGCGACCGACCAGGTGATCAGCCCTTGCGCGGTATCCCGGAAGAACGTCTCGTCGGAATGAAGCCCGTGCCACCGCGTCCGCATCCGCCCAGCCAGATAGCCACCGACCGCCGACGAAATCCACTGCATGACGATCAGCCAGATTCCTGCGCCGATCGAGAACGTCGTGGCTTTCGCCCCGACCCCCGGCCACGGCGAGATCGAAGCGAGGCCCAGCCCCGCGCCAATCGCCAGCAGCATCAGGGTGATGGCGATCGCCGCGGATGTCCCCGCCCAGATCGCCGACCAGTCCACAGCGGGTCCGCCGGGTTCGATATTATCAACCACCGGGTACAACGCGGGGTCGAGCGTGGAGCGCCATTGTGGCATCGCCGAGGCCACCGTCAGTGCCAGATCAGCACGAGGATAAGGATGATCGGGAGCGGAATTCCCAACAGCCACAGCAGAATACCCTTGCCCATCGATGCTCTCCACTTCCGGTGAATGATTGGCTATCGAACGTCACGGGCTGTAGAACGTTCCACCGCTGCGATGGCGCGAAGGGCGCGCGAAGAGAGGCGCGAAAGGGCGGAACCAAATGGTTGGAAAGCCATTGTTTCGCGGACCGTTGCCGACCCATTTCATCGGCCGCTCGAACCGCCTATTGGCCCAGTCGGAAGACGGCCCGCAGGCCGAAAATCATCGGCCCAAAAATTCACAGGATCCCATGGCAACAAGCAATAATACCGGGCCCCTCAGCGCCCCTCGTCCCACCCCGCAAGACGACATTGCAGCGCTTGTCGCCGAAGCCAGCGCGTGGGTTCAGGCCCATTGGCTGCAAATCGCCATCGCCGCGGCGGCGGCGGCGGTCGTCTATCTGGTGCTCAATCTGGTGCGCAGCTGGGGGGTGAGGCTGTGCCAGCGCAGTGAGGGCGGTGCCAACTGGTACGGCATCATCGGCCGGGCGCTCAGCAAGACCAGCCAGCTGTTCATCATCCTCGCGGCGGCCCGCCTCGTGCAGAGCTACGCGAATGCACCGCAATCGGTCAGCACGACGATCGCCACGCTGTTCACGATCGCGGCGGTGTTCCAGGGCGCGATCTGGGTCCGCGAGATTGCCCTGGGCGCGATCGAGAACCGGACCTTCGATGAATCGCACCAAGGCCAGGCCCTCGCCAGCGCGCTGGGGATTATCCGCCTGCTGGTGACGATCGTGCTGTTCGCGATCGCGGTGATCGTCATCCTGAGCAACCTTGGCGTGAACGTCGCGGGGCTCGTCGCCGGTCTCGGCGTCGGC
>JBDSOM010000042.1:0-4466 GCA_039914785.1 Novosphingobium sp. | reverse complement strand
AATCTACGACTACATGCAGTCGATCGCCGATACGTACGCGTTTCGCGACAAGGCGCTGTTCCACACGCTGATCAAGTCGTTGCGCTGGGACGAGAGCATCAAGCGCTGGCGGATCGCGACCAGCCGCGGCGACGATATCCGCGCGCGCTTCGTGATCATGGCCGGCGGCACGCTGTCGACGCCGAAGTTCCCCGAAGTGCCCGGCATCCACGACTTCAAGGGCCACAAGTTCCACACCTCGCGGTGGGATTTCGAATACTCGGGCGGCAGCTGGAACAATCCGGTGCTGGACAAGCTCAAGGACAAGCGCGTCGCCATCCTGGGCACTGGGGCGACCTCGATCCAGGCCGTGCCGTACCTGGGGAAGTACGCCAAGGAACTCTATGTCCTGCAGCGCACGCCTTCTAGCGTCGACGAGCGGCCCAATCCCCCGACCGATCCCGAATGGGCCAAGTCGCTCAAGCCGGGCTGGCAGAAGGAGCGGATCGCGAACTTCCTGCGCGCCGCCAACGAGATCATCCCACCGGGCGACGAAGACCTGATCCAGGACATCTGGACCGAGATCAATCGCAATCTCAACGCCGAGCTTGAAGCCGAGGGCTGGCCCCAGATCGACATGGCGGAATTCTTCGGCCGCCGGGAGGTCATGGACTTCCGCGTGATGGAGCGCCTGCGCCGACGCGCCGAGGCGATCGTCAAGGATCCCGCCACCGCCGAAGCGCTGAAGCCGTACTACCGCTTCATGTGCAAGCGCCCGCTGTCGAACAACGACTACTACGAGACTTTCAATCAGCCCAATGTGAAGCTGATCGACGTGTCGGCTACTCAGGGCCTCGAAGCCATGACCGAAAAGGGCTTCATCGCCGGCGGCGTGGAGTACGAGATCGACTGCATGATCTTCGCCTCGGGCTTTGAAGTGACTGGCGATCTGAAGCGCCGCTGGGGCTTTGACGACGTCGTCGGCCGCAACGACGTGTCGATCTATGACTATTGGGCGGACGGCCCGCAGACGTGGCAGGGCCTGATGGCCCACAACTTCCCGAATATGTTCTACACCGGTTACATCCAGGGGGGCCTGAACGGCACCACGACCGAGCAGTTCGGCGAGCAGGGCAGCCAGGCCGCTTACATCATCAGCACCGCGCTGAAGAACGGCGTGACGGCTGTCGAGCCCACCAAGGACGCCGAGAAGGCCTATCTCAAGGACTTCTGGGACAAGGCGATCGACCTCTCGATGGTCGTCAACGAGTGTACCCCGAGCTACTTCTCCGACGAAGGCGCGAAGGAGCCCAAGTGGTTCCTGTTCCGCGGCTGGGGCGCCGGTTGGAACGATTGGCAGCGCCTGCGCGCGGAATTCCGCGCGGCGGGGGATTTGCCCGGGCTGAAGCAGGAAGCTTGATCGCTGCTCCCCTCCCGCAAGCGGAGGGGAGCTTCTTGCGCTAGCCCGGCCGTTTCCCGCGATACCCCAAGCTGCGCGACAACAGTTCCGCCTCGGCCCGGACCATCCGCGCCAGGTCGACGCGGCGTTCGTGCCAGCGACCCGACGGCGCTGCGACGATCAATGCGCCGACCGCCTCGGCCGCTGCGTCGAGGATGGGTGCGGCGGTGCCGGTCACGCCTTCGCCGGCCTGGTCGACCGTCTGCGCCACCCCGTCCGCCCGCGCCTGGGCGACCGCCGCCAGCAGCTTGGCCTTGCTCGTTTCGGTGGCTGGGGTCAGGCGCATCGGCCGTACGCCATCCAGGTAAGTCCGCAGGTCCGCCTCGGGCAGGGCGGCCAGCAGCATCCTTCCGCCCGCCGTCGCATAAAGCGGCCGCCGGTCGCCGATCGATACGGCGAAGCGCACCGGATTGCGGCTTTCGACCAGGTCGACATACGTGAGCGTTTCGCCGCCGGGATCGCGAACGCCCAGCAGCACGGTTTCGCCCGACTGCACGGCGAGCCGCCGCATCCCGTCGCGGATCAGGTCGGATGACTGCAGCCGCCGCCGGGCCTCCAGCAGCGCGCTGCCGAGGCCGAACGCGCCGGGGCCCAGCCGCCAACCGCCATCGACCGGAACCACGAAGCCTTCGTCGCTGAGCCCGCGCAGCAAGGCGGCGAGGCTGCTCTTGGGCGTGCCGAACTCGCGGGCCAGTTCGGCGAGGCTGGCGGGGCCAGGCCGGGCGCACAGCCCTTCGAGGATGCGGATGACCCGCGTGACCGATTGCGGCGACTGGCCACGGGGCGCGGAATGAAGGGGGATGGCGTCGGTCATCGGAAGGCCGGTAGCACTTCGTCGGCAAACAGCTGCGCGTAATCGCGGAACCGGTCTTGCGGCAGCCCGGCGGGCATCATCATCATGAAGTGCTCGATCGAAATCCGCGACTGCATCGCGCGGAACTTGGCGATGGCCTGTTCGGGAGTCCAGATTTGCAGGATCCGGCTGCGCTTGAATTCCTCGAGGCTCACAGGTTTCAGCAGCGGGTCGTCGATCCCGACGGCCTTGTCCTCGTTGAGCCATTCGCCGTAGCCGTTGTTGACGTAGTGATAATACGGCGCAAGCTCTTCCATCGCCGCGACGGGATCGCGCGCGACCGTCACGAACAGGCCCTGGATGCGGATCCGAGCCGCGGCGGGATCCTTGCCCTGTTCGCGCAGCTTGTCGGCATAGAGGCCGCAGACGTCCTCGTTGCCGAAATAGCCGTCGGCGTACTTGGCGACCCGTTCCAGCGCCTTTTCGGCGAACCCGCCGATGTAGAGCGGCACCTGCCCGCGCGGTGCGGAAGGGACGATCCTGGCGTCCTGTACCGTATAGAACTTGCCCGCGAAGGTCACCGTCTCGCCCGCCCACAGCCGGCGGACAATCTCGAGAAACTCGTCGAACTGCGCCCCGCGTTTGGTGAAGTCCACGCCGTATGCTGCGGTCTCGCGGCGGCGATAGCCGATCGCCAGCGCCATCTCGAGCCGGCCGTTCGCGAGCGTATCGAGCACCGCGCAGTCCTCGGCGAAGCGGACCGGATGATACAGCGGTGCCAACGCCACCGCCGAACCGATCGCCATCGTCCTGGTCCGCGCGGCGATCGCGGCGAGGGCGACCATGGGCGAGGGCATGTAGCCGTCTTGCGCGCCGTGGTGCTCGGGCACCCAGGCACCGTGGAACCCGACACTCTCGGTCCAGGCGATCGTATCGAGCGTCTCGGCGTAAAGCTCGGTCCAGGGCCGACGGAAGGGCTCCGGATTGCGGAAGTCGTACAAGTAACCGAACGTGAGCTTCCCCGGCATCGAACTCTCCCCAATCGAACCAGCGGCCTACACAGCCCCGCCCGCCGCGTCGACAAAATAGGCCGGTATCGGCACGACGAACGAAAAAGGGTGTGAAGCGCTCGACCCACGGGGCAACACCTCATAGGTTGCGCGAACCACCCGCCGCGCTGCCGGCCAAACTTGAGCCGGAACTACTTGAGCCGGCCTTACTTGAGGATACCCCATGTCTGAACTGCGTTTCGATGGCCGCGTTGCCGTCATCACTGGTGGCGGCCGCGGCCTGGGGCGGTCGTATGCGCTGCTGCTCGCATCGCTGGGGGCCAAAGTCGTCGTCAACGATCCGGGCGGCGCGATCGTGGGCGAGGGCAGCGACGCCGGCCCGGCCGAGGCAGTCGTCGCCGAAATCGTGGCCGCCGGCGGAGCGGCGATCGCCAACCTCGATACGGTCGCGACCCCGGAAGGCGGCGCGGCGATCGTCCAGGCGGCGCTCGACACCTGGGGGCGGATCGACATCCTGATCCATAGTGCCGGCAACGTCCGCTACGGCTCGCTGCGCGATCTCAGCATCGCCGACTTCGAGGCCGTGCTCGACGTCCACTTGCGCGGCGCTTTCCACGTCGTGCGCGCGGCGCATCCGGTGATGTGCGACGCGGGCTATGGCCGCATCGTGCTGACCTCGTCGGTCGGCGGGATTTACGGCAACATCCGCTGCGTGAACTACGGCGTCGCGAAATCCGCGATGATCGGCCTCGCCAACGTGGCCGCGCTCGAAGGCGAGGCGCACGACGTGAAGTGCAACGTGATCGTACCCAGCGCGGTCACCCGCATGGCCGAGGGTATCGACATATCGCAGTACCCTCCGATGGAGCCCGAACTCGTGGCGCCCGCCGTGGGCTGGCTCTGCCACGAGAAATGCTCGCTCAACGGCGAACTGCTCGCGGCGATCGGCGGCCGGGTGGCGCGCGTCTTCGTCGCGGAGACCCCGGGCATCTACCAGCCGTCGTGGACCGTCGCCGAGATCGACGCGCGCATGCCCGAAATCCTCGCCGGCGAGCCGCTCGACTTCGGCTTGCATGGCCACGTCGGCCACATCCAGTATTCCTTCGCGATGGCCCGCAGCGGCGTGCCGGGTAACGCGGAAGGGTTCTAGTAAACCAGCGAAATGGTGATGCGATCGGGGTTTATGCCGGCGGCGTTGGAAGGCGGCATCAACCCCGCATTCTTA
>JBDSOM010000188.1:0-8317 GCA_039914785.1 Novosphingobium sp. | reverse complement strand
GGTGCCTGTCCGACCTCGCGATCATGGCCGCGGGCTGCGTGACGGTACCCGCCTATACGACCAATGCCGAACGTGATCACCGTCACATCCTCGAGAACTCGGGGGCCGCCGCAGTGATCGTATCGACCGAGAAGCTCGCCAGGCCGCTGCTCCCCGCAGTGCTGACCACCAGCGGCGTGCGCCATGTGATCGGAATCGAACGGCTCAAGTCGGCGCAGAACGGCTCGGTCGAGTTTCACAACTGGCCCGAGCTGCTGAACGGCGATGCGGCTATCACGCGGGCGGCGGTCGAGGCGCGGGTCGCCGGGATTAGTCGCGGCGACCTCGCCTGCATCATCTATACCAGCGGCACCGGGGGGGCGCCGCGCGGGGTGATGCAGCACCACGGCGCAATTCTCCTCAACGTCGAAGGCTGCGCCCGCATCCTCTCCGAGGATTTCGGGCTCGACGATGACGAGACGTTTTTGTCGTTCCTGCCCCTCAGCCACGCTTACGAGCACACCGGCGGGCAGTTTCTCCCGATCGGCCTGGGCGGGCAGATCTACTATGCCGAAGGTCTCGAAAAGCTCGCCAGCAACATCGAGGAGGTGCGCCCGACGGTGATGGTCGTCGTGCCGCGCTTGTTCGAGGTGCTGCGCACGCGGATCATGAAGCAGGTCGAAAAGCAGGGGCGCTTCGCCAATTACCTGATGGATCGCGCGCTGGCGATCGGCGCGCGCCGGGCCCAGGGCGAGCACCGCCTGCGCGACAAGCCGATGGACCTGATCCTCGAGCGCACCTTGCGCCCGAAGATCCGCCAGCGCTTCGGCGGGCGGATGAAGGCGCTCGTTTCGGGCGGGGCGCCGCTTAACCCCGACATCGGGACGTTCTTCGACTCGATGGGGCTGACCCTGCTGCAGGGCTATGGCCAGACCGAGAGCGGCCCCGTGATCAGCTGCAACCGCCCCAGCGCCGGCCTCAAGATGGATACCGTCGGCCCGCCGCTCCACGGGGTGACGGTAAAGTTCGCGGAGGACGGCGAGATCCTCGTTCAGGGCGAACTGGTCATGCACGGCTACTGGCGCAACGACGCGCAGACCGCGCTGGCGCTGCAGCAAGACGCCGGGGGCGGAGCGTGGCTCCACACCGGCGACATCGGCCATATGGACGAAAGCGGACGGATCGTGATCACCGACCGCAAGAAGGACATGATCGTCAACGACAAGGGCGACAACGTCGCGCCCCAGAAGGTCGAGGGGATGCTGACGCTCCAGCCCGAGATCGCCCAGGCCATGGTGGTCGGCGACAAGCGGCCTTACATCGTCGGGCTGATCGTTCCCGACGCCGAATGGGCGCTCGCCTGGGCCCGGGCGCAGGACGAAAAGTTCGACTTCCGCGCCCTGCAGGGGCTCCCCGCCTTCCGCACCGCGATCCGCACGGCGATCGACCGGGTCAACGACGATTTGTCGGTGATCGAAAAGGTCCGCAGTTTCGCCTTCGCGGATGAAGCGTTCAGCATCGACAACGAAGAGATGACGCCCAGCCTGAAGATCCGCCGGCACAAGCTCAAGGACCGCTACGGCGCCAGGCTCGACGCGCTGTACCGTGCTTGACCGGCACGACTGCGGGAGCGATGGGCCCGCGACGCGCAGTTTGCTCGCGCCGAAGGACAGCACATGAGTGACAGCGCAATGTCAGCGACCAGGGTCGACCGCGTGGTCCAAGCCCTGGTCGTCGCCGGGTTCATCCTGGTGCTGGGCCTCGGCGCCCTGCTGCCCGTCTATTCCGACGAGATCGGCTGGCGTTTACAAGAGCGCGCGTGGATCGACGGCGTCGACAAGGCATACAGCGATCTGTGCGGACCCGCGTCACTGGCCGCGCCGCCGTGGTTCATGATGCCGGTCCGCTGGTTCTCGGCCTCCGCCAACCAGATGCTGGCCAATCCGCTGTTCGTGCGAATGGAGGGCGTAGCCTGCGCCATCGCCTGGGTAGCTCTGGTTTGGGTCCTGATCGCGCGCCTCACAACGGACAGGACCCGACGCCTGTCCGTCCGGACGCTCGTGTTCGCGCTGCTCGGCATGGGCACCCTGCCCTACCTGCTGGTGATGAGCCGGCCCGAACAGCCGCTGCTGCTGGCCCTCACGCTGATGCTGCTGATCGCGCTGTCGCGCCCCGGCGGTGCCGCGGTGACCGCCGTCAAGGCCGCGGGGATCGTCCTGCTCGCCGGCGTCGCGATGAGCTATCACCTGAAGGGCGTGGCTTACGCCCCTGTCGCGCTGGCCTGCCTGGCAGTCTGCGCCAACGGTCGCGCGACCATCGCACCGCGCCTGGTCGCGGCGGGCGCGCTGCTCGCAGCGATGGCGGCGTCGGCCAGTTACTGGATCAGCCGCTTTCAATGCCCCGGCGATGCGCTGATGGCAACAAAGATGGGAGAGGAAAACCTCGCCTCGGCCCTGAGCGCGGGGGTGGCCTGGCCGGCGGTCCTGCTCCAGGCGGTCAAGGGCGTCAGTCCGATGAACTATGTCCTGCTAGCGGTGCCCAGCAACACGCCGATGTCGGCCTGGGTGCCCGAGAAACTGTTCCCGGACCTCGTCCCGCCGATCTTCACCGTGGCGTTGTGGCTGCCATGGGCGGCGGCGATCCTGATGGCGGCGATAATGCTCACCCGGTTCGTGTGGCGCGAGCGGATGGGTGCCCTACGCGAGCCGCGGGTTCTGCTGGCGCTGGCAATCATGGCCTGCGTCATGGTCTGGGGCGCGAGCCAGGTGAACCGCAACGTCTACGAGGCGGGGCACGTCCTGCCCATGCTGGCCCTGTTCGTCGCGTTGTGCCTGACTTTGCCCGCAGCGTGGCCAGGTTGGCTCACGCGCCCGGTCGGCTGGCTGATCGCCGTGGCGGCGGTCGTGGCCCTGTCAAGCCAGGTGGTGCTGGTCCGTTTCACCGCCCAGCCGCTGCTGGCCGCCACGCAAATTCCCGGTGCCTTGCCCAAGCAAGAGTTCTCGGTCTCGCTCGCGGGTTACGGCACTGTGCGCACCGACATCGCCAAGGCCATGGCCCTGGCCGGCATCGCTGCGGACTCGCGCCAGCCCGGGCTGATGATCGACGATGTCACGTATCTGGCGCTCCAGCGGCATCCGCTGCCGTTCCACCGGCTCGGCGTAACCGAGGCCTGGAACATCGGCATCGATAATCCCGCAGCATATCTCGTCAGCCGCAATTCGGCCGGAGTGGTCGCGTCCTGCCGCCACCTGCCCATGGAAATGGAACTCGCGGCCGTGACGTCCGGGGAGATCTGCGCCCTTTCGCCGGCCATGCTCAAGGAACTGGCAGCCCCGCCACCCTCGTTGTGGGGTGACGAATAGGACCGACGGCTCAGGCCGCTTCCTTTTCTACCCATTCCGGGAAGAAGCTCGGCGCGCGGGTCGACCAGCCGGGGGCGGTGGCGGCGGCTTCGCTCAGCGATTGCAGCAGGCCCTTGCGGCGGTCGGGGCGAATCTGGGGCAACGCGGCCGCGGCGCAAAAGGCGCTGGGCAGCCACGGGCGAATTTCCGGGCCAAGCAGGCGCTCGTACAGAAAGCGATAAGCCGAGAAGCCGTTCATCCGCTCCTGGGCGAGATCGAACGCAGTGACGCGCACTAGCTTGCCGAGGAAGCTTTCGAGCGCTTCGAACCCGGTTTCGCTCGGCAGCTCGCCGCGCAAGCTCCTAAGCTCTTGATATACAACGTACTGGCTGCGGATCGAAGCGGTCTCGGCGGCATCGCGCGCCCACAGCTTGAACGCGTCCTGGCGGCCCAGGCCGACGTCGAGGCTGCGCTTGATGTAGCGCTGTTCACACGAAGTGAAGCCGGCGAACTCGCGGAGTTCGGCGATGGTCAGCGTGGCGGTTCCGGTATTCGACATGACGGATTGTCCCCTGTTAGGGAGACAACACCACAGTTTGGTTAGCAACCCGTTAACCACGGGTTAGCCGGACGTCAGATCAACCCGGCCAATGGGCTGGACGGGTCGGCATACTTGCGCGTCTGCATCCGCCCGGAACGATAGGCTTCGCGCCCGGCCTGGACCGCCAGGTTCATCGCGCGGGCCATCCGGATCGGGTCCTTCGCCTCGGCGATGGCGGTATTCATCAGCACCCCATCGCAGCCCAGCTCCATCGCGACCGCAGCATCGCTCGCGGTGCCGACGCCGGCATCGACGAGCACCGGGACGCTCGCGCCTTCCACGATCAGCCGGATCGTCACGCGGTTCTGGATGCCGAGGCCCGAGCCGATCGGTGCCCCAAGCGGCATGACCGCGACCGCGCCTGCCGTCTCGAGTTGCTTGGCCGCGATCGGATCGTCGACGCAGTACACCATCGGCAGGAAGCCTTCGTTCGCCAGGATCTCGGTTGCCTTCAACGTCTCGCGCATATCCGGATACAGCGTGCGCGCCTCGCCGAGGACTTCGAGCTTCACGAGGTCCCAGCCGCCCGCCTCGCGCGCCAGGCGCAGCGTGCGGATCGCGTCGTCGGCGGTGAAGCAGCCGGCGGTGTTGGGCAGGTAGGTGATCTTCGCCGGATCGATGAAATCGGTCAGCATCGGCGCGCCCCGATCGCTGACATTCACCCGGCGGACCGCCACGGTGACGATCTCCGCGCCAGAAGCCGCGACCGCCGCGGCGTTCTGCGCGAAATCCTTGTACTTGCCGGTGCCGACGATGAGCCGCGAGCGAAACGTGCGGCCGGCGACGGTCCAGGTGTCGTCGTCGGCAGTGTTGTCTGTCATGGCTTGATGATCCCCTCCGCCGACGAAATGAACGATTTCCAGCACGTCGCCGTCGCCGAGTACGGCCTCGGCCAGGGTCGAGCGCGGCACAATCTCGCCATTGCGCTCGACCGCGACCTTTTGCGGGTTAAGCGCGAGACTGGCGATCAAGGCCGCGATCGTCGCGCCAGCGGCGAAGCGGCGTGGCTCGCCATTGACGGTGAGCGAGATTTCGCCAGAGGTTGCTGCTGAAGGCGTGGTTGCTGCTGAAGTCATTGAACAGCGCAAATAGCGCTCAAGTCGCGCCGCGCAAGTTCCGGACATGCGCGAAAGCGACGAGCGCTACGCCGGCGATGGTCAGAACGGCTTCCCAGGGGCCATGCTCGACCGTCAGCGCCGCGGCCATCAACGCGATGCCGCACCCGCCGATCAGCAACGGTCCGGTCCGGCCGTGGCGCAGCGCGCCCAGCCCCAGGGTCAGCACCCCGACCCCGACCGCGAGCGCCAGGCCGATCTCGTGGATTTCCGGGCGGAGCAGCAAGCCGCCACCCAGCCCCAATACCGTCACCAGAACCAGCCCCAGCACGCAGTGGACCGCACACAGACCCGAAAGCACCATGCCCAGGCCGTCCAGCCGGTTGCGAATCGAGAGTACTGCGTCGCGCATCGCACCCATCTATGTAATGTTGTATCATCAATCAACCCTTATGCGAGAATGATCGGCTCGGGGACGCGTTCCCCCAAGGGCGCAAAGATGCTCTTGCGCTTTACCACGCTCCGACGCAGGGATCCGGCCATGACGGCGCAATCAGCGGATATCGCAAGCGAACCGGCCCGGATGGTCGCTCCCCGCAAGGCAGCCCCAACCGGCAAGCCACTCGCCCTCGCCCGCTGGCTGTATTTCGTCGCGGCCATGGTCGTGGCGATCGTGGTCGTCGGCGGGATCACCCGGCTCACCGAATCGGGCCTGTCGATCACCGAATGGAAGCCGGTGTCGGGCGCCCTGCCCCCGCTGACCGACGCCCAGTGGCAAGCCGCGTTCGACGGCTACAAGCACATTCCCCAGTACACCGAGGTCAACGGTCCGGCGGGGATGACCCTGGCGGACTACAAGTTCATCTTCTTCTGGGAGTGGGTCCATCGCCTGCTCGCCCGGTTGATCGGGGTCGCGTTCGCGGTTCCGCTGGCGTGGTTCTGGATCAGGCGCGCGGTTCCCGCCGGTTACAAGCCGCGGCTGCTGGCGCTGCTCGCGCTCGGCGGGCTGCAAGGCGCGGTCGGCTGGTGGATGGTGTCATCCGGCCTGACGCAGGACGTCAAGGTAAGCCATTTCCGCCTCGCCGCACATTTGCTCGTGGCGCTGGTCACGCTGGGCGGGCTGGTCTGGACCGCGCTCGATCTGCGCGCGCTGAGCCGCGGTGAGTCTCACGCCCGGCTCACCGGGTTCGCCACGCTCGCGCTCGGCATGCTCGTGGTCCAGCTGTTCTACGGCGCGTTGGTCGCCGGCTTGCGCGCCGGTTACGTCGCAAGCGACTGGCCGCTGATGAACGACCGGCTGTTCCCCGCCGGCATCGATTGGTCGCGCGGGACGATCCATGCGCTGCTGAGCGACCCGTTCCTGGTCCACTTCATCCACCGCTGGTGGGCCTGGGCGGTTGTCGCCGTACTCGTCGTTGTGGGCCGCAAGCTCCGTCACAAGGGTGAACGCCGCGCCTCCATCGTTCTGCACAGCGTGTTCGGCACCCAGATCCTGCTCGGCATCGTGACCGTGATGACGGGCGTCAGCTTGTGGATCGCGGTGCTGCACCAGCTCGTCGGGGCGTTGCTGCTGGCAGCGACTGCATGGAGCGCGCACGCGCTGGGACGCCACCGCTAATCGGCCTATTAATTTGACGGTATTATTATACCTCTCTGAAAACCCGCGCATCCGTTGACTTTTCAGGGCCAATCGATCAGAGGGCTGCCTTCTGCGTCGGTCCGGGGTTCTGGCCAGCGCGGGTTACGGAACGGACCCCAAGGAATTCGATAGCCATGAAGGCGCTCAGCAAGATCACCCGGTCGATCAAACCGGCCGAGGTGGAGAAGAACTGGCATTTGATCGATGCCGAAGGCCTGGTGGTCGGTCGCCTCGCGGTGATCATCGCCAACATCCTGCGCGGCAAGCACAAGCCCAGCTTCACCCCCCACGTCGATTGCGGCGACCATGTGGTCGTCATCAATGCGGGCAAGGTTCACCTGACGGGCAACAAGCGCGCCAACAAGACCTATTACAAGCACACCGGCTACGCTGGCGGGATCAAAGAGACCACCGCCGCGAAGATCCTGGACGGCCGCTTTCCTGAGCGCGTCCTCGAGAAGGCCGTTGAGCGCATGGTCCCCCGCGGCCCGCTCGGCCGCGACCAGATGCGCGCCCTGCACCTCTACGCCGGAGCCGAGCATCCGCATGGTGGCACCCAGCCCCAGCCGCTCGACGTCGCTTCGCGCAACCGCAAGAACAAGGTGGCTGCATAATGTCCGATAACACCGTCTCCGATCTCGCCGATCTCGGCCAGCTCGCCGCCGGCGCGCCCACCGACGGCGTCGCCGCCGCCACCGCGCCTTCCAACGACACCGGCATCGAAGCACCGGCTCCGATCATCCGCACCGGCCCGCCGGCGCCGATCCGCGAGCAGGAAATCGACGCCCAGGGCCGCGCTTACGCCACCGGCCGCCGCAAGGACGCCGTCGCCCGCGTGTGGATCAAGCCCGGCTCGGGCAAGATCACCGTCAACGGCCGCGACCAGGCAGTCTACTTCGCCCGCCCGACCTTGCGCCTCGTCATCAACCAGGTGTTCGACGTGTCGGATCGCTCGGGTGCGTACGACGTCGTCTGCACCGTCAAGGGCGGTGGCCTCTCGGGCCAGGCCGGCGCGGTCAAGCACGGCATCGCTCAGGCGCTGAGCAAGTTCGAACCGCTCCTGCGCAGCGCGGTCAAGTCGGCCGGCTTCCTGACCCGCGATCCGCGCGTCGTGGAGCGCAAGAAGTACGGCAAGGCCAAGGCCCGCAAGAGCTTCCAGTTCTCCAAGCGCTAAGCTTCAGGGACTTCTGCCAAACGAAAGGGCGGTCCGGCAACGGGCCGCCTTTTTCGTTGGGCGCCGTAGACCGGGCATGGGGGACAAATCTGCCACCTAGAGCAGGACGACATTACCCTGACCCATCCATTCTAAGCTGGTCGCCGAGCTGCTTTTCAGTTCTGCGGCGGCGGTAGAAAAGGACGCTCCTTCGACAAGCACAGGGTAACGGAATTGTGGCGATTCGGGCCCATGTCGCCTCGTTCCAAGGTCCGCCACCGCGCGGCCGTGATAAAGCCGTCCGACGCAAAAGCAGACATCCCGGACTCGACCCAAAATCTCCCGTTGAATTCTTCTCATGTTTTCTCGAAATCCGAGGGCTGACTATTTCATCAGGTGACCAACACTCCTGTTAAACCCCCTTAAACGCGTGTCGCGCTAGGCGAGTTCACTCATGGAGCGAAGCGCACAGATCCTCGGCGAAGGCCAAGAGTTGTCGAGTCCGGCCCGCAAGCGACGCTGGCCGGCTACCTTGTCGGGGGCCATGAT
>JBDSOM010000169.1:0-5514 GCA_039914785.1 Novosphingobium sp. | reverse complement strand
ACCGCGAGCAGCTCGGTCACCCAGGCCGCGCTGACCAGCCAGACCTCACCGGCCGTGGCCAACCTGGCTTATGGCGCGCGCACCGGCGCGATCGTCGGCCCGGCCAAAAGCGGCCTGGGCTGGCACCTGCTGCGCATCGACAGCGTCGACAGCAAGCCGGCGCGCTCGCTCGATGCGGTTCGCGCCGAGCTCACCACTACGATCACCGAGCAGAAGCGGCGGCAGGCGTTGTCGGACTTCTCCGCGCGGATCGAGACGGAATTCGACAACGGCAGCGCGTTGTCCGACGTCGCCAAGCAACTGGACATCGCCCCGACCGTGACCGAGCCGGTCATTGCCGACGGCAAAGTCTTCGGGAAGCCCCCTGCGCCCGTCCCGGCCGATCTGGCAAGAATCGTCCAGGCAGCGTTCTCGATGGACCGCGAGAACCAGCCCCAGCTCGCCGAGATCGAGCCGGGCAAGAAGTTCGCGGTGTTCGACGTCACGGGGATCACCCCGGCCGCCCCTGCCCCGCTCGCCCAGATCAAACCGGGCGTGGTCAACGAGCTGATGCTGCAAAATGGCCAACTTGCCGCCAAGGCCGCCGCCGATCGCGTGCTGGCTGCGACCAAGCGCGGGACCGATCTGGCCGCCGCCGTCGCCTCGCTTGGCATGCAGTTGCCCTCGGTCGACCAGATCGACATGGGGCGCGAACAGCTCAGCGTGCAGGGCCGGCAGGTTCCGCCGCCGCTCGCGCTGATGTTCAGCATGGCCCAGGGCACGGTCAAGCTGTACCCGGCGCCGCGCAACCGCGGCTGGTACCTCGTCGGGGTCAAGCAGATCATCCCCGGCACCATCACCCCGACCGACCCGCTGGTCGTGTCGTCGCGCAAGGACCTCGCCCAGCTGGCCGGTCGCGAATATGCCGATCAGCTGCGCCGCGCGATCGGCGCCGAAGTGGGCGTGACCCGCAAGGACAGCGCGATCAAGGCCGCGGTCAATCAGGTCGTCGGCGGCAATTGATCCGCGGATGAGCACCGTTCGGCCCGAGAACTGGTACAATGCCACGTCGGCGCTCGGCCAAGGGCGGCCGGCGCTGATCTGGCGCAAGCTGATCGCCGATACCGAAACCCCAGTCGGCGCCGCGACCAAGCTGATCGTGGCCGGCCGCGGCGACTACTTGCTCGAATCGGTCGAAGGCGGCGCGGTGCGAGGGCGCTACAGCCTGCTCGGGCTCGATCCCGACCTGGTGTTCCGCGCCACCGGCGCGGCCTGCGAGATCAACCGCGCGTGGCGCACCGACGCCGAGGCGTTCGAGGCGCTGCCGGGCGACAGTCTCGCGGAGCTCCGGTCGCTGGTTCAGGCGTGCCGGATCGCCGACGTGCCCGACGAGCTGCCGCCGACCCTGGCGTGCCTGGTCGGCTACTTCGGCTACGAGACAATCGGCCTCGTCGAAAAGTTGCCCCGCGCCCCGCAAAGCGCGCTCGTGCTGCCCGACATGCTGTTCGTGCGGCCCACGCTGATCCTGGTGTTCGACCGCCTGAGCGACGAGCTGTTCTGCGTCGCCCCGGTCTGGCCTTCGGCGGTGGAGCCGTTCCACGCGCTCGAAGCCGGGCAAGACCGCATCGACGAGGCGCTGCGCCGCCTCGCCCAGCCCGCCCCCGCCGCGATCAGCGACGGCACGCTCCCCGAGCCGACGTTGACGCCAACGCTCGCCGCCGGTGCGTACCGCGAGATGGTGCGCCGCGCGCAGGACTACATCGAGGCCGGCGACATCTTCCAGGTCGTCCTGGCCCAGCGCTTCACCGCGCCGTTCACCCTGCCCCCGCTGGCGCTCTACCGCGCCTTGCGCCGGGTGAACCCCTCGCCATTCCTGTACTTCCTCGACTTGCCCGGGTTTGCGGCGGTCGGCTCGAGCCCCGAGATCCTCGTCCGCGTCCGCGGTGGCCCGAATGGCATGGAGGTCACGATCCGGCCGATCGCCGGGACCCGTCCGCGCGGGAAAACGGCTGAAGAGGACAGTGCCAACCAGGCCAGCCTCCTCGCCGATCCCAAGGAACGCGCCGAGCACCTGATGCTCCTCGATCTGGGCCGCAACGATGTCGGCCGGGTCGCCGCCGCCGGCACGGTCAAGGTGACGGAAAGCTACACCGTCGAGCGCTACAGTCACGTCATGCACATCGTCTCGAACGTGGTCGGCCAACTCGACACCGCCAAGCACGACGCTATCGACGCCCTGTTCGCCGGCTTCCCTGCCGGCACCGTCAGCGGCGCCCCCAAAGTGCGCGCTTGCGAGATCGTCGCCGAGCTCGAGCCCGAGACTCGCGGCGCTTACGCCGGGGGGGTCGGCTACTTCGCGCTCGACGGTTCGGTCGACAGCTGCATCGTGCTGCGCACCGGCATCGTCAAGGACGGGGTACTACATGTCCAGGCGGGTGCCGGGATCGTCGCGGATTCGGACCCGGCCTACGAACAGCGCGAATGCGAGGCCAAGGCCGGCGCGCTGATCGCGGCGGCGCGTGAAGCTGTCAGGGTCGCGGGCGAGGCCGGGTTCGGGCAGTAATCGGCTGGGGCAGTAATCGGTTCGGGCAAGGGGCATCATGCAGTACGGCTTTGGGCCGTGGAGCCGATTGATTACGGTGCCGCTGGCCCCGATGGATTACACGGTTTCCGGGATGCGCTGAGCCCTTTGCGCATCGCGAGCCGTATCGCTAAGGGCGAATAATGATCCTCGTCATCGACAACTACGACAGCTTCACCTGGAACCTGGTCCATTACCTGATGGAGCTGGGCGTCGAGGTCGAAGTCGTGCGCAACGACGCGCTCTCGGCGGCGCAGGCGATCGAGAGCGGCGCGGACGGCTTTCTCATCTCGCCCGGTCCGTGCACGCCCAACGAAGCCGGAATCAGCCTCGACTTGGTCGGCGCGGCGGCGGATGCGGGCAAGCCACTGCTCGGGGTGTGCCTCGGCCACCAGGCGATCGGGCAGTATTTCGGCGGCAAGGTCGTGCGCGGCGGCCTGATGCACGGCAAGGTTTCGCCGGTCAGCCACGATGGCACCGGTGTATTCCAGGGCCTGCCCACGCCGTTCAGCGCAACGCGCTATCACTCGCTGATCGTGACCGACATTCCCGATACCCTGCTAGTCAACGCCACCGCGAGCGACGAACATGTGATGGGCTTCCGCCACGCGACCTTGCCAATCCACGGCGTGCAGTTCCACCCCGAAAGCATCGCGACCGAACACGGCCACGCGATGCTGGCGAACTTCCTGGCGGTCTGCGGGATCGAGGCGAAAGCGATAGCCGTCTCGTGACGACATTGCCGCCCGTCATCACGCCGCTCCACGAGGACGAAGCCGAAGCCGCGTTCGGCGCGATGCTCGATGGGAGCATCGCCGACGCGGACATTGCGCGGTTCCTGGTCGAACTGTCGGACCGGGGCGAGACCGCATCCGAGATCGCCGGCGCCGCGCGAGCGATGCGCGCCCGGATGATCGCGATCCGTGCGCCGGACAATGCCATCGATGTCTGCGGCACCGGGGGCGACGGGCATCACACGCTCAACGTCTCGACGGCGGTGGCGCTGGTCGTCGCGGCCTGCGGGGTCCCGGTCGCCAAGCACGGCAACCGCGCGGCTTCTTCCAAGGCGGGCGCGGCCGATACGCTCGAAGCGCTCGGCCTCAACCTCGACCGCGCGGCCGAGACCGCCCAGGCGACGCTGGCCGATCTTGGCATCTGCTTCCTGTTCGCCGGCAAGCACCATCCTGCGATGGGCCGGATCATGCCGATCCGCAAAGCCCTGGGCCGGCGGACGATCTTCAACCTGATGGGGCCCCTCGCCAATCCCGCGGGCGTAAAGCGGCAGCTCGTCGGCATCGCCCGGCCCGCGTACGTGCCGATCTATGCCGAAGCGCTCGCGCGGCTCGGCAGCGCGCTGTCCTTCGTCGTCTCGGGCGACGAAGGGCTCGACGAACTCAGCCTGGCCGGCGGCAACGAAGTCGCAGTCGTGACCCCCGCCGGGGTCCAGATGCAGCGCGTCTTCCCTGAAACGGCGGGCCTCGCCCTCGCCCCGGTCGAAGCGATCCACGGCGGCGATCCCGCCCACAACGCCGCGGCACTGCGCCGGCTGCTGATGGGGGAGCCGGGCGCCTATCGCGACGCCGTACTGTTCAACGCTGCGGGGGCCCTGCTGGTCGCCGGCGAAGTCGACGATTGGCGCTCTGGAGTCGAGGAAGCCGCCGAAACGCTCGACAAGGGCCTGGCGAAAGCGCTGCTCGATTGCTGGATCGCGGCGCTTGAATAACGATTAGAGGGCGCGAAATGGACAAGCTTCAGGAAATCTGCGCGACCAAGCGCGAAGAAGTCGCCGCGCGCAAACAGGCGGCATCGCTTGGTGTTCTCGACGCCCGCGCCGCCGGTCAATCGCCCCCGCGCGGCTTTTGCGCCGCGTTGGAGGCCAAGGCAGCGCACGGATTCGCCCTGATCGCCGAGATCAAGAAGGCGTCTCCATCCAAGGGCCTCATCCGCGCCGATTTCGATCCGGCCGCTCACGCCCGCGCCTACGAGGCCGGCGGTGCGGCGTGCCTGTCGGTCCTGACCGACGCGCCGTATTTCCAGGGGCACGAAGACTTCCTGGTCGCCGCCCGCGCCGCTTGCGGCCTGCCGGTGCTGCGCAAGGATTTCATGATCGATCCGTGGCAGGTCGCGGAAGCCCGGGCAATCGGGGCCGACGCGATCCTGATCATAGTAGCCGCGCTCGATGATGCCGAGATGGCCGAGATCGAGGCCGCGGCGGATGAGCGCGGGATGGATGTCCTGGTCGAGGTCCACAACGAGGCCGAAATGGCGCGCGCCGCGCGGCTGAAATCGCGGCTGATCGGCGTTAACAACCGCGATCTCAAGCGGTTCGTCACCGATCTCGCGGTCACCGAACGCCTGGCTCCGCTCGCCCCCGAGGGCACGCTGCTGGTCGCCGAAAGCGGGATCAACGGCCACGCCGACCTGGTCCGCCTGGCCGGCAGCGGCACGCGAACCTTCCTCGTCGGGGAAAGCCTGATGCGCCAGGACGACGTCTCCGCCGCGACCAGGGCGCTGTTGTTCGGCTGATCAGGCGGCCGGGACCAGCACCGGGTAGAGCGAGGCGACCAGCAAAAGTGCTGCGATCACGTTGAAAGCGCGGTAGGTGCGTGGCCGGTGCAACAGGTGACGAAGCTGAACTCCGGCGGCGGCCCACACCGTCGCCGTGGGCGCGCCGACGACCAGAGCGACGAGCGCAATGATCATGGCCCCGATCAAGCGGTCATGCTCGGACACGTAGACCGCCGCCATCGTCAGCGCCATCGTCCAGCCCTTGGGATTGACCCATTGGAACGCGGCCGCCTGCAGGAAAGTCAACGGACTGCCGTTGTGCTGCGCCTCGTTGATCTGCGGCGGCGGGGACACCGCGATGCGCCAAGCGAGGTAGAGCAAGTAGGCCGTACTGGCGACTTTCAGCACCAGCATCGCGCCCGGCACCGCGGTGAACACCGCGCCCA
>JBDSOM010000065.1:0-6545 GCA_039914785.1 Novosphingobium sp. | reverse complement strand
GAATCGCTTCAGGCGCAAAACCTGCTGTCCTTCATGAGTTTTGGCCTGGCGTTCCTCACCCGTCCGCTTGGCGCGATCGCGTTCGGGCATTTCGGCGATCGGATCGGGCGGAAATCGACCCTGGTCGCGTCGTTGCTGCTGATGGGGACCTGCACGCTGCTGATCGGGTTCCTGCCGACGTATGCGATGGTGGGCTGGGTGGCCCCCGTGCTGCTGTGCCTGATGCGCTTCGGCCAGGGGTTCGGCCTGGGCGGAGAGTGGGGCGGCGCGGCGTTGCTGGCGGTCGAGAACGCGCCGAAGGGCTGGGAGGCGCGCTTTGGTGCGGCGCCGCAGCTTGGCGCGCCCGTCGGGTTCCTCGCGGCCAACGGACTGTTCCTGGCGCTTGGCCTGGGCCTGTCGGACGCCGAGTTCGCCGCCTGGGGCTGGCGCATCCCGTTCATCGCCAGCTCGGTGCTGGTCGCGATCGGCTTGTGGATCCGCCTCAAGATCGGTGAGACCGCGGCCTTCCGCGAGGCGGTTGCGGAGGCCCCGCCGCCCGCGGTGCCACTGGCCACGCTGCTGTCGCGTTATCCCGGTGCGGTGCTGGCGGGCAGCGCCGGGGTCGTCGCCTGCTTTGCCATCTTCTATCTCGCAACAGCTTATGCCCTGGCGCAAGGCACCGGGCCGCTGGGCCATTCGCGCGAGACGTTCCTTTCGGTGCAACTCGCCGCCAACTGCTTCCTGGCGTTCGGGATCGTCGCCGCGGCGATCCATGCCGACCGCAAAAGCCCTCGCCAGGCGCTGTTGATCGGCGCGTTGGGGACATTCGCGCTCGGGTTCCTGTTCGGGCCGGGCCTGGGGGCGGGGTCGCTGTGGATCGTGTTCCTCACCCTCGCCACCGCGCTGTTCATCATGGGCTATGCTTATGGCCCGCTGGGGAGCTGGCTGCCCACGCTGTTCCCGGTAACGGTGCGCTACAGCGGGATTTCGGTGGCCTTCAATACCGGCGGGATCATCGGCGGGGCGGTGACCCCGATCCTGGCCCAGATGATGGCCGCCGAGGGATTCGGCGCGCGGGCCGGGCTGCTGCTGTCGGTGGCGGGAGCGCTGTCGCTCGTGGGGATTATGCTGGCGCGTCCTGCAACCGCAGCAAGGTGATCCGCGCCTTGCCGACCTTGCGGGTGGCGACGGCTTCCAGGCCCTTGATCTTCGGCTCGTCGTTGAACGCGGTCTCCAGGCTGATCCAGGTCGCCGCGCCGATCCAGCCGAGCCGGTTCAGCTTCTCCAGCGCGACCGTTCCCGCGCCCGTCCCGTAAGGCGGATCGAGCAGGATCAGGTCGAGCGGCTCCTTGGCGATGCCCTGGGCCAGCACCGAGCTGGCCCGCACGTCGCACTGCGCCTGGGCGCGCAAGTTCGCGACGTTCTGCCGCAACGCGCGGATCGCGGCGGCGTCCTGCTCGACGAACAGGCACGTTGCCGCGCCGCGCGACAGGGCTTCGAGCCCGAGCGCCCCGGATCCCGCGAACAGGTCCGCGACTTTCAGGTGCTCGAACGAACCGAGCCGGCTGACCAGCATCGAGAACAACGTCTCGCGGGTGCGGTCCGCCGTCGGGCGCGTGGTATCGCCCCGGGGCGCGACCAGGGGACGGCCACGCCAATCACCAGCGATGATCCTCATTTCGGGCGTGGTCCAGGCTTGCGGGGCCCCGACCGGCTCGGCCCCGAACTGCTGGGACCTGCATTGTAGGGCCCGGTTTTGCTGGGTCCGGATCTGCTGGACCCTGCGTTGTAGGACCCGGCTTTGTTGGGTCCGGATCTGCGGGGCTCTGCGTTGTAGGACCCGGCTTTGTTGGGCCCGGATCTGCGGGGCTCTGCGTTGTAGGACCCAGATTTGTTGGGCTCGGATCTGCGGGGCTCTGAATTGTAGGACCCAGCTTTGTCGGGCCCGGATCTGCTGGATCCTGCGTTGTAGGACCCAGTTTTGCTTGGTCCCGACCTGCTAGACCCTGCATTGTAGGGCCCAGTTCTGTCGGGGCCGGTTTTGTCGAACCCAGCCTTGTCGGGCCCGCTCTTGTTGAATCCCGATCTACGGGGGGCGCTGTTGTCCGGCGCTGCGTCACGCGGACCGGATCGGCGCGAGCCGGAGCGCGGTGGCGGGGCGGTTGGTCCGGGACGCTTCGGACCCGTCTCGCCCGAGGGCCGGCCGCGGCGCAGGACGCGGTGGCTGGTGGCGGCCTCGTTGGAGGGGCCGGCTTGGGCCGCGGGGCCGCCGCTCAGCGACTTGGCGAAACGCTCGACGTCGACCTGACGGAGTTCCACCGCCGCGCCGCGCGGCAAGTCGGCCAACTCGAACGGACCGTACGAGGTGCGGATCAGGCGGCTGACTTCCAGTCCGAGATGATCGAGGACGCGGCGCACCTCGCGGTTCTTGCCTTCGGTGATGGTCATCTCGATCCACTGGTTGCGCCCGGTGCTGCGCTCCATGTTGGCGTTGATGCTGCCGTACTGCATGCCCTCGATCGTCACGCCTTCGCTCAGCGCTTCGAGCTGTTCCTGGGTGACCGCGCCGAACGTACGGGCGCGGTACGTGCGCGGAATCTTGCTGGACGGCAGCTCCATCGCCCGCTTGAGCTCGCCGTTGTTGGTGAGCAGCAGAAGCCCCTCGGTGTTGAAATCGAGCCGGCCGACCGGCATCACCCGCGGCGTACCCTCGGGCAGCGCGTTGCGCAGGGCGGTGTAGATCGTCGGCTTGTCGGACGAATCGCGCTCGGCGGTGAGCAGGCCCGAAGGCTTGTGAAACAGGAACAGGCGCGCCGCTTCGGCCGCCTTGACCGGCTTGCCGTCGACAGTGACGCCGCGCAGGTTCCTGAGCACCGTGGCCGGCGTGGTCAGCACTTCGTCGCCGATTTTCACGCGGCCCTCGGCGATCATCCGCTCGACCTCGCGGCGGCTGGCGATGCCGGCACGGGCAAGAAGCTTGGCGATACGTTCGCCCTCCCGGGGAGGAAGCGCGGGAGCGCCTTCCACGGGGGGAGGGGGAGGTGCGCCATCTGGCGGGGAACCGTTCATCGTGGGGCCTTAGCGGGGAGGAGATAGGGCGTCAAAGTGACGGGTGAAGTTGATGCGGAACGCAGAAAAAGCGAACTGTAAACTAAGGCATAATTATCTTTATCTTCAGCAGGTTGCCGCGATTTCTGCGCTGGCGATCGTCAACTACCGGAAAGTGACACTTTCGCGAAATTGACACTGGTGTCGACGGTGGAGTTGCTGGCGAAGTTGACACGCGGCAAGCTTCGTCCGGCGATCCGCGTCTGCCGTAAAAATCGTGGCGGAGAGCATTTGCATCCGCCCGCCATGTCATATCTACGCCATGTAGGACAACGATTAGACGCCAGCGCGGTCAGCCAGCCGGCGCGGCGGCGGCCGTTATCATGGCGCGGCGGGATCGCCATCATCAAGCTTCCCGCAATCCGGCTCGATGCACCCACTGGCGGCGGTCAGGCACCGATGCGCCGAACCGTGCAGCGCGCGCTGCCGGCGACGCTCGCAAAACCCACTTCTGCACCGCTTCGTGCGCGACCGCGCTGGCCTCGGGCGAAAATCCCGCTAGCGTCCCGCCGCAGACGTGTGGGAAGGGTTAAGCGAATGACCGAAGCGGCGACCGAGCAACACCGCAGTCTCGCGGGCTCAATCCGGCCTTATTTCGAGAAGGAATCGCTCGCCGCGTTCTTCCTCGGCCTGTCCTCGGGCTTTCCTTATGCAATGATCGGCGCGACGCTGACGACGCGACTGGCGCAGGACGGGATCAGCAAGAAGACGGTGACCGCCTTCACGCTGGCGTTCCTGGTCTACAACCTCAAGGTATTCTGGGCCTGGATCGTCGACGGCGTGCGCTTGCCCATAATCGGCCGGCTGGGTCAGCGGGTGTCATGGATGCTGGTTGCCGGTGTCATGGTGATGGCGGCGGTGATCAACCTGGCCCTGGTCGATCCGGCGGCCGACCTCGGCGCGACGGTGGTTGCGGCGATCCTCGTCGGGGTTGCGGGCGCGACCCTCGATATCGTCATCGACGCCTACCGGATCGAGACGCTGAAGCCCTACCAGCTCGGCACCGGTTCGGGCATGTCGCAGTACGGCTGGCGGATCGGCTCGACCGCGGCGGCATCGCTCGCGCTGGTCATCGCGGCGCGCTCTGGCTGGAGCACCGCCTATATCGCCTGCGCCGCGTTCGCGTTGCCCGCCATGCTGACCGCGCTGGTGCTGGGCGAGCCGCCGCGCCACCGCGAACCGAAAGCGCGAAAGGGGATGGGCGAGCTGTGGGCGTCGATCGCCGGACCGTTCGCCGAATTTTTCCAGCGCAAGGGCGCAGCGCTCGTCCTGCTGTTCATCCTGCTCCACAAGATCGGTGACACGCTGGGGCAACTCGTGCTCCGCCTGCTGCTCAACGACATGGGCTATACCAACGACGAGATCGCGATCTGGGACGTGGGCGTAGGGTTCTGGACCTTCATGATCGGCATTTTCGTGGGCGGCGTGCTCTATGCCCGGCTCGGCCTCAAACGCTCGGTGCTGATCGCGCTGATCCTGATGGGGGTGTCGAACGCCAGCTACGCGCTGCTCGCCGCCGCCGGCCACAGCAACATCGGCCTGGGGCTGACCCAGGGTTTCGAGAACTTCTCGAGCGGGATCGGCGGCGTGGTGCTGGTCGCCTATTTCTCGGCGCTGTGCGACCTGCGTTTCACCGCCTCGCAATATGCGCTGATCTCTGCAGCGGCAAGCGTGGTCGGGCGGGTGCTCACCGGAACGACGGCGGGGACCCTGGTCGAGACGTTGGGCTACGTGAACTTCTATTGGCTCACGACCGTCGCCGCCGTGCCGGGCATCCTGCTGTTCTGGTGGATGAGCCGGGCGGGCCTGATCGACGCCTCGATCGGAAACATGGGCGAGGTCAGTCCGGAATCTCGCGATTGAGCCGCAGCACTTCGCCGGCGAGGTAGAGCGAGCCGGCGATCAGGACGTCGCCTTCGGACGGTAAGGCCCCCAGCGCATCGGCGACCGCCGTGAAGCTGCGGACCGGCAGGTCCGAATGCGCGGCGAAGGCTGCGGGCGGATGGGCCTCGTGGCCGGGCGCAGGGACGACGGACAGGCTGGCGAGCTTCCCGCGCAGTGGTGCGACGATCGCGCCTGGGTCCTTGGCGGCGAGCATTCCGACGATAAGGTGAAGCCGTCGTGTCTCTCCGAAGAACGTCGCAATCGCCGCCCCCGCGTCCGGATTGTGCCCGCCGTCGAGCCAGACCTTTCGCCCCGGCGCCAGCGCCGTCAGCGGGCCCTTACCCAGCAACTGCAACCGCGCCGGCCAACGGGCCTCGCGAATGCCGCGCGCCATCGCTTCGGGCGAAACCCGCACGGTTTGCTGATGCCGCAGCATCGCCACGGCCAGCGCGGCGTTGTCGGCTTGATGTGCGCCGGCCAGCGTCGGCAGCGGCAGGGCAAGTTCGCCAAGCACGTCGCGATATTGGATCATGTCGCCGACCTGTGCCGACCAGTCGAGATCGCGGATCGCCGTGCGTGCGCCCACCCGCATCGCCACTTCGAGCACGGTCTTGGTCACTGCGGCGGCATAAGCCTGGGTCACCAGCGGTGATCCGGCCCGCGCGATGCTGGCCTTCTCGAACGCGATGCGGTTCAGCGGGTCGGTGGGCACACCGTCTTCCGGGCGGAGCAGGAACGCCTCGTGGTCGATACCGAGTGAGGCGATGCCGCAGGCGGCCGGACGGCCCAGGACGTTCGTGGCGTCGAACCGCCCGCCGAGCCCGACTTCGATCACGCAGGCGTCGGCGGGATGCCGCGCGAACGCGAGGAAGGTGGCGGCGGCGGTGACTTCGAAGAAGCTGGGGGCGAGGTCCTCGCCAAGATCGAGCACTTCGGCCAGCAACGCGGCGAGCTCCGCATCGCCGATCAACCGGCCGGCGATGCGGATCCGTTCGTTATAGCGGACCAGATGCGGCTTGGTCGCGGCGTGGACGGTCAGCCCTTCGGCCTCGATCACCGCCCTGAGGTACGCGCAAGTGGAGCCTTTGCCGTTGGTCCCGGCGACGTGGAAGGTGGGCGGGATGCGCAACTGCGGATCGCCGAGGCGGCCCAGCAGTTCGCGGATCGTCTCCAGCCCGAAGCGCCCTTGCGGCAAGGCCAGCGTGCCGAGGCGATCGAGTTGCGCCTGGACGGCGGGATTGTCCGAAGTGGCGAAGTCTCTCACCGAAAATCCCCCTCGGCACCGCGAGGGAGACCGCTCCAAACGTGGTGGCGGGGGCTGTCCCTATGTGGCGACGCGGCGTGGTGGGGGGGAGAGCGCCCACCGCCACCAGTTAGGCTGGCAGTCCCCCTCCCCGTGCCGGGGAGGATCAGGGTCACGCCCGCGCCGAGTGCACAGCCTCGGCCAGCGAAGCGGTCAGCGCTTTCAAGTGTTGTGGAGCGTTCGGCTTGTCGCACAGTTCAACGAGCGCGGAGCCGACCACCACGCCGTCCGCGACTTGCGCGATTTCAGCAGCTTGGGCGGGCGTCCTGAC
>JBDSOM010000092.1:0-6470 GCA_039914785.1 Novosphingobium sp. | reverse complement strand
GAGCCGGGCGAGAGGTTCGGACAGCAGCCCGGCACCGCAGCCGACGTCGAGCGCGCGCCGGCCGGCCAAGGGCCGGCGTTCGTTGGGTATCTGGCCGGCCAACGGTTTCAGTCCGCGCGAATCGCCGCCCCAATGCGCATCGATCGCCTCGCGGATGAAGCCCAGCCGCACCGGGTTCAGCCGGTGGAGCATCGCCGACGAACCCTTGGGGTCCCACCATTCGGCCGCCAGCCTGCCGAAATGGGCAGCTTCGTCGGGGCGAATGGTGCCGCCAATTGGTGTCGCGATAGTTGCATTGCTCATGGCTCATCCCTAACAGGACGCCCGCCCGGACCCAAGCCCGACCTTACCACTTCAATCTGGGCCAACCCAATCTGGGCCGTCCCAATCGGGCGCGGTCCGCACACCAATTCAGGAGCAGTTCCCTTTGGCCCGGATCGTGATGAAATTCGGCGGCACCTCGATGGCCGGCACCGAGCGCATCCGCCGCGTTGCCGGCATCGTGAAGCGGCAGCAGGAAGCCGGCCACGAAGTCGCGGTGGTGGTTTCGGCGATGTCGGGCGAGACCGACCGCCTGGTCAACTTCTGCCGCGAGGCGGACCCGCTTTATGATCCGGCCGAATACGACGTCGTCGTCGCGTCGGGCGAGCAGGTGACTGCCGGCCTGCTGGCGATGCATCTCCAGGCGCTGGGCTGCAAGGCGCGCTCGTGGCTCGGCTGGCAATTGCCGATCATGACCGACGACGCCCACGCCAAGGCGCGGATCGGCACGATCGACTGCCCCGAGATGCTGGCCTCGATGCAGGCTGGCGAGATTGCCGTGATCCCGGGCTTCCAGGGACGGACCGACGGCGGCCGCGTGACCACGTTGGGCCGGGGCGGCTCGGACACGTCGGCGGTGGCGGTGGCGGCGGCGGTCAAGGCCGACCGCTGCGACATCTACACCGATGTCGACGGGGTCTACACCACCGATCCCCGCATTGTCGCCAAGGCGCGCAAGCTCAGGCACGTGACATACGAGGAAATGCTCGAGCTCGCGTCGGTGGGGTCGAAAGTGTTGCAGACGCGTTCGGTCAGCCTGGCGATGAAGGAAGGCGTGCGGGTGCAGGTGTTGTCGTCGTTCATCGACGAGAACGCGCCGGCAGCCGATACGCTGCCCGGAACGATGATCGTCAGTGATGAAGAACTTGCCAGGATTGCAGAGGATTTGAATGTGGAAAGCCAGCTGATCACCGGCATCGCGGCCGACAAGAACGAAGCCAAGGTCACCCTGACCCGCGTGCCCGACAAGCCCGGCGCGGTCGCCGCGATTTTCGGACCGCTCGCCGCGGCGAGCATCAACGTCGACATGATCATCCAGAACGTCGCCAAGGACAAAGGCGAAACCGACGTGACGTTCACCGTGCCCGCTTCGGATCTGGCGCGCACGCTGGCGCTGATCGAGGGCCAGATGGCCGAGATCGGCTACACCCGGCTGATCGCGGACGACAAGGTCGCGAAAATCAGCGTCGTGGGCGTGGGCATGCGCAGCCACGCCGGCGTCGCGGCGACGATGTTCAAGAGCCTGGCCGACCGGGGGATCAACATCCAGGCGATCTCGACCAGCGAGATCAAGGTCTCGGTGCTGATCGACGCCGACGAGACCGAACTGGCGGTCCGCGTCCTGCACACCGCTTATGGGCTCGACGGCGAGTAGGAACACCCCGGACAAACGCGGAGGCGGCCTTTACCAATTGTGCAGGACTGGAAAGTTAATGTGATTTTATAATCGCTTAGCTGAGGCTCGCACCATGGGCTTGCTGGATTTTCACAACCTGTTCGTACCGGGCGACAGCGGGTCGGCTGGCGCTGGCGGCGCGCCGCGCGCCGGCGACTTGGTCAGCCCGTACGAGCCGCCCAGTGGTTTGCCCAATGGTTCGCTCATGGCCGACACGCGGCGGCAGATTGCCATCCTGAATGCCGACATGGTTGGCGCGCACGCCCACCTTGGCCAATTCGCGGCCGCCCGAGGCGAGCGGCGGCTCTTTCGCGACCTGATCGAGGCCGCCCTGGAGCCGATCCTGATCATCGACCCGCGCCCTGGACTGCACATCGTCGATTTCAACGATGCCTACGCGCAGATCACGCTGGCCGACCGTCGGCGCATCGCGGGGGAGAAGCTGTTCGACGCGTTTCCCGACAACCCCGACGTCCCCGAGGCCGACGGCGTCTGCAACCTTTACGAATCACTGAGACGCTGCGCCCAGAGCGGCCGCACGCACAAGATGCCGCTCCAGCGCTATGACGTGAAGGATCGCGCCGGGCGCTTTCAGCAGCGGCACTGGCTGGCCACGAACACGCCGATCTTCGACGATCAACGGCGGCTGGTATTCCTGGCCCACCGCGTGAGGCGCTCCGCCCCGGCCTGACGGGGCGGCGCTTCAGGTCCGACGCGGCGGCGCCGAGCGGCTTCGACTATTCCGCTCCGCTTACTCCGTGGTCTTGCCGTCGAAGTGCTCGTGCGCTTTCTCGGCCTCGGCAGACGTCTTGTGGATCGTGCCGTCGAGATGCTCCGGCGGGCCGTAGATCGTGTAGAGCTTGAGGGTCTCGGTCCCGCTGGCGATCACGTTGTGCCGCGCGCCCTGGGGCACGATGACCGCGTCGTCGGGCTTCACGGGATTATCCACCCCGTCGATGACGATCGTGCCGGTGCCGGCCTCGACGCGGAAGAACTGGTCGCGGTCGTCGTGCACTTCCTCGCCGATCTCGTCGCCAGGCTGGATCGCCATCAGCACGAGTTGCAGGTTGTGGCCGGTGTAGAGGACCTTGCGGAACAGGTCGTTCTCCTCGGTCAGCTGTTCGATGTTGGCGGCGAAACCCTTCATGAGAAATCTCCTGTGGCGCTAGTCGGCGCAAGATAGGGCCCGTGCCCGGCTTGGCAACCGAAGCCCGGCCCCCGTCAGGCATGGCGGCTGTTCAGTCGGCCAGTTCGGGCTCGGCCGGAAGCTGGTCGGCCGACTTGGCCGACATCCCCAGCGCCGCCGCGACGCCGCTGCCGTACGCTGGATCGCAGCGCGTGCAGTTGTCGATATGGCGCTGCTTGATGAAGTCCGGCGCATCGCCCATCGCCCGCGCCGTGTTTTCGAACAGCACTTGCTGCTGGGCCGGGGTCATCAACTGGAACAGTTTGCGAGGTTGCGTGAAATAGTCGCTGTCGTCCTCGCGGAAGTTCCAGAAATCCCCGTTCCCGTTGATCCTGATCGGCGGCTCGCGGAAGGCAGGCTGGTCGACCCACTGCCCGAAGCTGTTCGGCTGGTAGTGCGGCAGGTCGCCATAGTTGCCGTCGACCCGGCCCTGGCCGTCGCGGTGGTTGCTGAACACCGGGCAGCGCGGGGCGTTGACCGGAATCTGGTGGTGGTTGACCCCCAGCCGGTAGCGCTGCGCATCCGAGTACGCGAACAGCCGCGACTGCAGCATCTTGTCGGGCGACACGCCGATGCCGGGAACCAGGTTCGACGGCGCGAACGCGCTTTGCTCGACGTCGAGGAAGAAGTTCTCCGAATTGCGGTTCAGCTCGAACTCGCCGACTTCGATCAGCGGGTAGTCCGACTTGTACCAGACCTTGGTGAGGTCGAACGGGTGGACGCCGTAAGTTTCCGCCTCGGCCTCGGGCATGACCTGGATGAACATCGTCCATTTGGGGAACTCGGCCCGCTCGATCGCGTCGTAAAGGTCGCGCTGGTTGCTTTCGCGGTCACCGGCGACGACGTCCGCCGCCTCGGCGTCGGTCAGGTTGGCGATGCCCTGCTGGGTCTTGAAATGGAACTTCACCCAGAACCGCTCGCCGGCCTCGTTGTAGAAGCTGTACGTGTGGCTGCCGAACCCGTGCATGTGCCGGTAGCTCTTGGGGATGCCTCGGTCCGACATCACGATCGTCACCTGGTGCAGCGCTTCGGGCAGCAGGGTCCAGAAGTCCCAGTTGTTCGTGGCCGAGCGCATGTTGGCGCGCGGGTCGCGCTTCACCGCCTTGTTCAGATCGGGGAACTTGCGCGGATCGCGCAGGAAGAACACCGGCGTGTTGTTGCCGACCATGTCCCAGTTGCCTTCCTCGGTGTAGAACTTCAGCGCGAAGCCGCGGATGTCGCGCTCGGCATCGGCCGCGCCGCGCTCGCCGGCGACGGTGGTGAACCGGGCGAACATTTCCGTCCGCTTGCCGACTTCGCTGAATATCCTGGCGCGGGTGAAGCGGGAAATGTCGTGGGTGACCGTGAAGGTCCCGAACGCGCCGGAGCCCTTGGCGTGCATGCGCCGTTCGGGAATGACCTCGCGGTTCAGGTTGGCGAGCTTTTCGTGCAGCCAGACGTCCTGCATCAGCAATGGGCCGCGCGGCCCGGCGGTCATCGAGTTCTGGTTGTCGACCACGGGCGCGCCGAACGCAGTGGTGAGGTGGGTTACTGGGCATTTGCCGCGCATGTCGCCGTTGTCAGCCATTTCGAACTCCTGAGTCGCTATCAAAGGAAGAAATTAGCGCTGCCCGTTTAAAAGTCTAAAGCGATTAAACGGTAGATAACGATCGTCCGGGGCGATTATTGGGACGGGTCTGGCGCCGGCGGGAGGCTACGCTTATAGCGCCCCGCAGCCGAGCGGCCGGATCGGGGGCCGCAGTGGGGCCCGCAGTGGGGCCCGCATTGGGGGTAGAGTGACAGTCAAGACCAAGCATCTCATGGCGCGCGGCGCCGAATTTCTCGGCAGTGATACCGCGATCTTGTGCGGAGCGATGTCGTGGGTGTCGGAACGCAACCTCGTTTCCGCGATCAGCAACGCCGGCGGTTTCGGCGTGATCGCCTGCGGAGCGATGACCCCCGACCTGCTGGACTCCGAGATCGCCGCGACCAAGGCGCTGGCGGCCAAGCCGTTCGGCGTGAACCTGATCACGATGCACCCGATGCTGTTCGATCTGATTGCGGTCTGCGCGCGGCACCGGGTGAGCCATGTCGTGCTCGCCGGCGGAATCCCGCCCAAGGGCAGTATCGAGGCGCTCAAGGACGCTGGGGCAAAGGTCATCTGCATACCGCCGACATTGGCCGTGGCGAAGAAGTACCTGCGTTCGGGCGCCGACGCGCTGGTGATCGAGGGCAGCGAGGCCGGCGGCCACATTGGTCCGGTCGCGACATCGGTGCTGGCGCAGGAAATCCTCCCCACCCTCGCGGACGAACACCTGATCTTCGTCGCCGGCGGAATCGGCCGGGGCGAGGCGATGGCCGGCTATCTCGAGATGGGCGCGGCGGGCGTCCAGCTCGGCACGCGGTTCGCCTGCGCGACCGAATCGATCGCGCACCCGGCGTTCAAGAAGGCGTTCTTCCGCGCCTCGGCCCGCGATGCCGTGGCCAGCGTCCAGGTCGATCCCCGCCTGCCGGTGATCCCGGTCCGCGCGCTCAAGAACAAGGGCACCGAGGAATTCACCGCCAAACAGGTCGAAGTCGCCAAGCTGCTCGACGCGGGCGCAGTCGACATGGGTCAGGCGCAGCTTCAGATCGAGCACTTCTGGGCCGGCGCACTGCGCCGCGCGGTGATCGATGGCGACGTCGAAAGCGGTTCGATCATGGCCGGGCAGTCGGTCGGCATGGTCACCAAGGAAGAGCCGGTCGCCGACATCATCGCCGAGTTGCTGGCGGAAAGCGAAGCGGCGCTCTCGCGGCGTTAAGCGGGAGAGGGCCTTGGGGAAGTAAGTTCAAGATGCCAGACGTCCAGATCCTGACCTTGTCCTGCCGCGATCGCACCGGGATCACCGCGCGCGTCACCGGCTACTTGTTCGACAAGGGCTGCAATATCATCGAGGCGCAGCAATTCGACGATCTTGAGGGCGGTGATTTCTTCATGCGCGTCGCGTTCGATGCCGGTCCCGCCGATCCCGAGGCGCTGCGTGCCGGGTTCGTGTCGCTGGCGGGCGAGCTGGGGATGCGCTGGAACATGCGCAGCCGCGACAAGGCACGCAAAGTCCTGCTGCTGGTCAGCAAGTTCGACCATTGCCTGGCCGATCTGCTCTACCGCGTGCGCATCGGCGAGCTGGCGATGGAGATCGTCGGCATCGTGTGCAACCACCCGCGCGACGCGCTGACCCATTCCTCGATCGGCGACACCCCGTTCCACTACCTGCCGATCACCAAGGATGCGAAGGAAGCGCAGGAAGCGCAGATCCGCGCCCTCGTGCGCGAAAGCGGCGCCGAGCTGGTCGTGCTGGCGCGCTACATGCAGATCCTGTCGGACGAGATGTCGGCGTTCCTCTCGGGCCGCTGCATCAACATCCACCACAGCTTCCTGCCCGGGTTCAAGGGCGCCAAGCCCTATCACCAGGCGCACTCGCGCGGCGTCAAGATGATCGGCGCGACCGCGCACTATGTCACCGCCGACCTCGACGAAGGGCCGATCATCCACCAGGATGTCGAGGCGATCACCCACGCCGACCGCCCGGACGACCTTGTCCGCAAGGG
>JBDSOM010000074.1:0-8115 GCA_039914785.1 Novosphingobium sp. | reverse complement strand
GAGGAAGGGGGTTCGCTATCGATCATCGCGACCGCGCTAATCGATACCGGCAGCCGCATGGACGAAGTCATTTTTGAAGAATTCAAGGGCACCGGTAACTCGGAAATCGTGCTCGACCGCAAGGTCGCGGACAAGCGCATCTTCCCGGCGCTTGATGTCGGCAAGTCCGGCACCCGCAAGGAAGAGCTGTTGGTTCCAAAGGATCAGCTCGCCAAAATGTGGGTCCTGCGCCGGATCCTCATGCAGATGGGCACGATCGACGCGATGGAGTTCCTCCTCGACAAGATGAAGGAATCCAAGACCAACGAAGATTTCTTCGCGACGATGAACCAGTAGACTTGCGCTATCAGGGCAGGAGGACGGTCGATCCGGTCGTCCTCCGCCCTTCGAGCGCCCGGTGTGCTTCGGCGGCCTCCGCAAGCGCGAAACGCTGGCCGATCGCGACCGGGACTACGCCGCGCCGCACGCGGTCGAACAAGCGTTCGGCGATATGCGCGAGGTCATCGCTGGTGGCGATGTAGTCGGCAAGCGTGGGCCGGGTTACAAACAGCGAACCGCCGCGCATCAGCTCGAGCAACGAGACTGGCGGCACCGGGCCGGAGGCGTTGCCGTAGCTCGCCATCAGTCCGCGCCGCTTGAGGCTGGCGAGCGACGCGGCCCAGCTGTCCTGGCCGATGCCGTCATAAACCACATCGACCCCAAGGCCGTCGGTCAGCGTGCGGACTGCCTCAGCCAAGTCATTGAAATCGCAGGATAGCCGGTAATCTGCCGCGACGCCCGCGATTTTCTCCGCCGATCCAGCATGTGCGATGACCACGACGCCGCTGTCGCGCAGCCACGGGACCAGGATCGAACCGACCCCGCCCGCCGCCGCATGGACCAGCGCGATCTGGCCGGGTTGCAGCGCGGCCGTGTCCTCGGCGAGGTAGCAGACGGTGAAGCCCTTGAGCATCGTCGCCGCCGCCGTTTCGCTGGAGATGTCGCCGGGCAATCGTATCGCACGGTCGGCGGGGACGCGCTGGTGGCTGGCATAAGCGCCCGGCGCACTGACGCAGCCGACCCGGTCGCCGGGTACGAAGCCGGAAACGCCGGCACCCACCGCGATCACGGTGCCTGCGCTTTCAGAGCCCAGCGCGAGGGGGAGGGGGGCTGGGTAAAGCCCGGTGCGATAGTAGGTGTCGATGAAGTTGAGACCCACCGCCTCGACCGCGATCAGCAACTCCCCCGCCGCTGGCTGACCCGGGTCGAACCCCTCGCGCTCGATGACCTCGGGCCCGCCGAATGCGCGAGCGACCATTCGGTAAGGGGTGCTGATCGTTCGGGCCTCCACCTTTCCGATCGCCTCAGCCCACGTGCTGCGCGAAGAACGCCTCGGTCCGCTCGTCGGCGAGCTTCGCCCCGGCTTCGTCGCGCCGGGCGCCGAAAGTGTCGGCAAAGCCGTGGTCCAGGCCTTCGTAGTCGTGGATGGTCACGTGAGCGTTGTCGTCGAGGCCTTCGTGCATCGCCGTTTGCGCGGCGGCGGGGACGAACCCATCGGCGGTCGGCACATGCAGCAGCAACGGCTTGGCGATCGCGTGGCTCTCGTTCAGCATCTGGTCGATCGCCACTCCATAGTAGCCGACTGCAGCGTCCACATCGGTGCGCGCGGCGGCCATGTAGGCGATCCGTCCGCCCATGCAGAACCCGACCAGGCCGACTTTGGCAACGCCTTGGTCGCGGCGGATCCAGTGGATCACTGCCTCGACGTCGCGGATTCCGAGGTCGAAATCGTGCTTCATCATCACCCCGACGCCGCGTTGGAATTCCTCGGGAACGTCGGGATTGAGCTCCAGCCCGGGCTCCTGCCGCCAGAACACATCGGGCGCGACGGCGAGATAGCCTTTGGCCGCCCAATCGTCGGCCTTCTGGCGGATGCCGTCGTTGACCCCGAAAATCTCCTGGATCACGATGATCGCACCGCGGGCCGTGCCCTCAGGCTTGGCGACGTAGAGCGGGATCGCGCCGGCCCCATCGAGGGTCGGGGCCTGGGTGTTGGTGGACATGGGGAAACTCTCCTGAACAAACTCTATGCCAGACCTAGGCCCCGGCGGTGGACTTTGCCAAGGCCCTGTGTCAGCCTGAAGCCAGCGAGAATTGGCGGCCGCAGCTGGGAGCAGACGATGAAGGTGAATGTCGAGATCGATCTGACCCCGGAAGAAGCGCGGCGCTTTCTTGGGCTCCCCGACGTGAGCAAGGCTAACGATGCCTACGTCGAGGCGATGACCAAGGCGGTGCAGGGAGTAGGCAGCCTCGAGCAGCTTCAGGACATGGCCAAGCAAATCGCGCCGATGGGCGAGATGGGCATGAAGTTCTTCCAGCAGTTCATGCAGAGCGGGATGGGCGGCAAGACGACCAAGTAATTCGCCCACGCGACTGCCCTGAATGACCGATATTTGAATGACCGATACGATCTTCGCCTTGTCCAGCGGTGCCGCGCCGGCGGCGATCGCGGTGATCCGGATCAGCGGGCCGGATTCTGCCGACGCGCTGCACCGACTGACTGGACGCATCCCACCACCGCGCCGCGCCATCCACGCACCGCTGCGCGATGATGCCGGCAATCTGCTCGACCGCGCGCTGGTGCTGTGGCTTCCCGGTCCGAACAACGCCACCGGCGAGGACACCGCCGAGTTGCACTGCCACGGTGGCCGGGCGGTGATCGCCGCGGTCGAAGCCGCGCTTGCTGCGATCCCTGGTTTGCGCCCTGCGGTTGCCGGCGAGTTCACCCGCCGCGCTTTCGCCAATGGGCGGATCGACCTGGCCGAGGCCGAGGGCCTCGCTGACTTGCTTACGGCAGAGACCGAACTGCAGCGCCGCGGCGCGTTGGCCATGGCCTCGGGCGCATTCTCCCGCACCGTCGAAGATTGGCGCGAGCGGTTGCTGACGAGCGCGGCGATGCTCGAGGCGGCGCTCGACTTCGCGGATGAGGATGATGTCGCCCCGCTGCCCGCGGAGCTGGCGGGAGGGATTGGTGCGCTGCGCGAGGAATTGGCGCAGTGGCTCGCGCGGCCCCGCGCCGAGGCGCTGCGCGAAGGCTTTCGCGTGGTGATCGCCGGTCCGCCGAATGCGGGCAAGAGCACGCTCTTCAACGCCCTCGTCGAGCAGGACGCGGCGATTGCTACGCCGATCGCCGGGACCACGCGCGATGTTCTCACCCGCCCGGTCGCGATCGCGGGCCTGCCCTTCTTGTTCGTCGACACCGCCGGATTGCGGGGCGAGACCGCCGACCCGATCGAGGCCATCGGGATCGACCGGGCCCGCGCCGCGCTCGGTGCGGCGGATCTCGTCCTGTGGCTGGGGACCGAAGGCGAAGGTCCGGCGGGCGCGTGGGAAGTGGAAGCCCAAGCCGATCGCGCCGATCACGCGGTCAAGGAAACTCCGCGTCACCGCATATCCGCAGTGACGGGCCAGGGCCTGAACGCGTTTCGCGCCGCGCTTGTCCACCATGCCCGGCGCGCGTTGCCGAAGCCGGGCGAGGCGGTGCTCAACGAGCGCCAGCATCGGCTGCTCGCCGAGGCGGAAACGATGCTTGCCTCCGCGGCGGGTCTCAGCGATCCGTTGCTTGTCGCCGAACACTTGCGCTTGGCCCGTGTCGCGTTCGACGGCTTGGTGGGAAGGGCGACGACCGAGCACATGCTCGATGCGTTGTTCAGCCGGTTCTGTATCGGCAAGTGAGGCTTGGTGGGATGTGGGGCGCGATGTTCCACGTGAAACACTAGCGCCCTTTGACGCGAATCCGGTGGTCCTATAAAGGCTGCTCAATGCGGACCTTCGATATCATCGTCATCGGTGGCGGACACGCTGGCGTGGAGGCCGCGGCGGCTGCAGCGCGGATGGGTGCACGCGCCGCCCTCCTCAGCTTCGATCCAGAGGCCATCGGCGCGATGAGCTGCAACCCCGCTATCGGCGGACTGGGGAAGGGCCACCTCGTTCGTGAAGTCGATGCGTTCGACGGGATCATCGCCCGGGCCGCTGATGCTGGTGCCATCCACTACCGGATGCTCAACCGCTCGAAAGGCAGTGCCGTCCAGGGTCCGCGCGTGCAGGCCGATCGCAAGCGGTTCAAGGCGGCGGTCCAACGGCTGCTGCAGGAGCAGGGCGACCTGACGGTTATCGCGGGTGAGGCGGCTGCGCTTTCGCTCGCGGGTGGCAAAGTCGCTGGAGTCGAACTGGCGGATGGCACGGTGCTGGCGGCTGGCGCGGTCATCCTGTGCACCGGGACATTCCTTGGCGGCACGATGTTCCGCGGCGAGGAACGGATGATCGGAGGCCGCATCGGCGAGGCGTCCGCGCAGCGACTCGCGGTGCAATTGCGCGAGGCGAAGTTGCCGATGGCGCGGCTTAAGACGGGCACCCCGCCGCGGCTCGACGGGCGAACGATCGAATGGGCCCGGCTGGCCGAGCAGCCTTCGGACCGCGAGCCGTGGACGATGTCGCCGCTCACTTCCGGGCGCGCGAACCCGCAGATCTTCTGCGCCATCACCCGGACCAATCCGCGTAGCCACGACGTGATCCGGGCCAATCTGCATCGCTCGCCGTTGTTCAGCGGGGTGATCGGCGCGCAAGGTCCGCGCTATTGTCCATCGATCGAGGACAAGATCCACCGCTTCGCCGATCGCGATGGCCATCAGGTGTTTCTCGAGCCCGAGGGTCTCGATACGCATTTGATCTATCCCAATGGGGTCAGCACTTCGCTCCCCGCCGATGTCCAGTTGGCCATGCTGCGGACGATGGAGGGCCTCGAGCAAGTCGAGATCGTGGTGCCCGGATATGCGGTGGAATACGATCACATCGATCCTCGCGCCCTGCGTCCCAGTCTGGAGTTGCGCGATATCCCCGGCCTCTATTGCGCCGGCCAGATCAACGGCACGACCGGTTACGAGGAAGCCGCAGCGCAAGGATTGGTCGCCGGGCTACACGCCGCTGCTACAGTGCTGGATCGCGAGCCGCCCGCACTCGACCGGGCCAACAGCTACATGGCCGTTATGGTGGATGATCTGACCTTGCACGGAGTCAGTGAGCCGTATCGGATGCTCACTGCGCGCGCCGAATACCGCCTCCGACTGCGCGCCAACAATGCTTCGACCCGCTTGACCCCCCTTGCTCTCGCTACTGGTTGCGTGAGCCCAATGCGCCGCGCGTGGTTCGAACGCAGGCTCGAACACAAGGCGGCACTCGAGCGCGCACTCGACTGCGAGATCACCAGCGGAGAGCTCACGGCGCGTGACGTGCCCGTGCGGGCCGACACCGGTCGGTTGCCGTTGCGCGAATGGTTGCGCTTCGGCGGGGTCGACCTTGAGGCGCTGAGCCCCTGGATCGATCAAGCCGTGCTCACCGATAAAGATCTGGCGGACGAGGTCGCCGAGGACGCGGCTTACGCTCCGTACCTCGTCCGGCAGGATGCCGAGTTGCGCGACTTGCGGGCGAGTGAAGCGCTGCGGCTTGGCGATCATTTTCCCTATGCGGCCATTCCGGGGCTCTCCCAGGAAATGGTTGAGCGCCTGGTCACGGCCCGGCCAGCCACGCTCGCCGCGGCAGGACGGGTTGCTGGCATCACCCCTGCAGCACTCGCGGCGCTCCTCGTTCATGCCAGGCGTCGCGCGGCATGATCGAAACAGAGGCGCAGGCGCGGGCCTGGTTGGCGACAGTACCCGAAGTGGATGCAGACGCGCTCGCTCGTCTGGAGCGCCTCGTCGCCATGCTGGTCGAGGAAAATAAGCAACAAAACCTGGTGTCCGCAGCGAGCCTCGACACCGTCTGGCTCCGCCATATCGTTGATAGCGCTCAACTTTTGTCGTTCGTTCCACGTGGAACATCGCCCTGGCTGGACTTGGGCACCGGGGCGGGTTTTCCCGGACTGGTGATCGCAGCACTGCGCCCAGAGTGCGAAGTGGTGATGGTGGAGTCACGCAAGCGCCGCATTGACTGGCTAGAGCGGGCGAGTGCCGCACTCGGACTGGGGCAAGCCAGGGTGATCGGGTCACGACTTGAAGCGGTCGAAACCTTCCCCGCCAAAGTCATCTCTGCGCGTGCGTTTTCTCAACTAACTCCCCTCCTGGAACTCTCGGCGCGTTTTTCCACAACCGACACGACTTGGGTGTTGCCGAAGGGGCGCTCGGCAGCGCAAGAGTTGGCAGAGCTCACCGATTGGTCTCACACGTTCCACGTGGAACAATCGGCGACCGATGCGAGCGCCGGTATCATCGTCGGCAGGGTGCTAGGCAAGGACGAACCCACATGATCCGCGTCGCGATTGCCAATCAGAAGGGTGGAGTGGGCAAGACAACCACGGCGATCAACATCGCCACCGCCATGGCCGCGACGGGTTGGAGGACCTTGCTGATCGATCTTGATCCCCAGGGGAACGCTTCGACGGGGATCGGGATCAGCACGGCGGAGCGAGAATTTTCGTCCTACGATCTCATTGTCGATCAGCGGCCATTGGCCGATTGCATCATGCCCACGAAAATTCCGGGGTTGGATATCATGCCGGCGACAGTCGATCTTTCGGGTGCCGAGGTCGAGTTGGTCGCGGTGCCAAACCGCACCGATCGGATGCGCGACGCGCTCGCGGGACACACCGGCCACGACATCTGCTTCATCGATTGCCCTCCGTCGCTCGGCTTGCTGACGCTCAACGCGATGACCGCGTCCGATACGATGCTGGTCCCGTTGCAGTGCGAGTTCTTTGCGTTGGAGGGCCTCAGCCAGCTGCTGCAGACCGTCGAGCGCGTGCAGCAGCGCTTCAACCGCGACTTGGGGATCATCGGCATCGCCCTGACCATGTTCGACCGGCGTAACCGGCTGACCGATCAGGTCGCGGACGACGTCCGCTCGTGCCTTGGGGCGTTGGTGTTCGAGACTGCCATCCCGCGCAACGTCAAGTTGTCCGAAGCGCCGAGCCACGGGCTCCCGGCGCTTGTCTACGATCATTCGTGCGCGGGCAGCCGCGCCTATATGGCGCTGGCGCGCGAGTTGATCGGGCGCCTGCCAGAAAAGAGGAAGGCCGCATGAGCGACGATCCGGTCATTCCCGTGGCGGCTCCACTCACCGCCAAGCGCAAGCCGACCGCTTTGGGCCGAGGCCTTGGGGCGCTGCTTGGGGAAACGCGGCGTGAAGAGCCGTTGGTCACCGCCCCGAGCAATGGCACGGACGAGGGCGGCAAGGTAAGCGAGGGCCTCGCGCTATTGCCGGTCTCCGCGATCGAACCGCACCCCGAACAGCCGCGTCGCCACTTCGATGATGCCGCGCTTGACGAGCTTGCCGCATCGATCGCGGCGCGCGGCGTGATCCAGCCAATCATCGTCCGTCCGCATGGGGCGGGGCGCTGGCAGTTGATCGCGGGTGAACGTCGTTGGCGGGCCGCACAGCGCGCCCAACTGCATGAAATCCCAGCGATAGTTCGCGATCTTAGCGAGCGCGAGGTCATGGCGCTGGCCTTGATCGAGAACCTCCAGCGCGAAGATCTCAATCCGATAGAGGAAGCACGGGCCTATCAGCGCCTCGCCGACGGGGAGAGCATGACCCAGGCCGAGATCGCGCGGATGGTCGACAAGTCGCGCAGCCACGTCGCCAATTTGCAGCGCTTGCTCAGCCTGCCAGAGCCGGTGATCGCGATGGTCGAGGATGGCCGTATCTCGATGGGCCATGCCAGAGCACTGATCGGGGTCGAAGATGCCGAGACGATCGCCCAGAACGCGGTCGCCCGCCGCTTGTCCGTGCGCGAGGTGGAGCAGTTCGTCCGCCGCCAGACGCGGCCCACTGGTCCGCCGCGCCGCGCTCGGGCGGAAAGCCATTCGGCCGCCACGGCGGATATCGCCGCGGTGCAGAGCCACCTGGAAGAATTTCTGGGAATGGGGATCCGGATCAACACCGATGCCGATCCGCGTTCGGGGTCGGTCACGATCCGTTATCGTACGCTCGACCAACTCGACCTGATCTGCCAGCGGCTGACCGGCGGCGGGATCTGAACCCAGCGAAGCGGCGTTACGCGACTCCGCTGGGTTCGTCTGGATTTAGTAGGCGATCCGCTTGCTCGGCGTGATGCGGACGCGCTTGTCGTTCATGGGCACCCGT
>JBDSOM010000153.1:0-5422 GCA_039914785.1 Novosphingobium sp. | reverse complement strand
GCTGGTCGATCATCACCCCCGACAGCGACTTGGCCAGCGTGATCTGGCCCTCGTCGGGCTCCAGCTCGCCGGTGAGCATCTTCAGCAGCGTGGTCTTGCCCGCGCCGTTCGCGCCGACGACGCCGATGCGGTCGCCGCGGGTGATTCGCAGCGTAAAGTCCTTGATGATGGCGCGGTTACCAAAGCGTTTGACCACCTTGTCCGCGACGATCACCGCCTTGGTCTTCACGTCGTCGGTGGCGAGGCCGAGCTTCGCCGCGCCTTGCGGCAGGAGCATCGCGGCGCGGGCGGCGCGCATCTCGCCCAGCTTGGCAAGCCGCCCCTGGTTGCGCTTGCGCCGGGCAGTGACGCCGCGTTCCAGCCAGTGGGCCTCGATCTTCAGCTTGGCGTCGAGCTTCTCGGCGGCGCGCGTTTCCTCGGCGTAGATCGTTTCCATCCACGCTTCGTAGCTGCCGAAGCCGATTTCCTTGCGGCGAATGGCGCCGCGATCGAGCCACAGCGTGGCCTTGGTCAGGCGGGTCAGGAAGGTCCGGTCGTGGCTGATCACCACGAATGCGCCGTTATAGCGGGAGAGCCAACTTTCCAGCCAGTCGATCGCCGCAAGGTCGAGGTGGTTGGTCGGCTCGTCGAGCAGCAGCAGGTCGGGCTCGGACGCCAGCGCGCGGGCCAGCGCCGCCCGCCGCCGTTCGCCGCCGCTCGCGCTGTCCGCGGGCCGGCTCAGGTCGATGCCCAGCTGCCCGGCGATGGCCTCGACCTCGTGCCGCTCAGGCGCGTCGTCACCGTGCAGGGCAAAGTCCATGAGCGTGGCATAGCCGGTGAAGAACGGGTCCTGCTCCAGCATGACGATCTTGGTGCCCGGCTGGATCGAGCGCGTGCCCTTGTCAGCATCGACGTCACCCGCGAGCAGTTTCAGCAGCGTCGTCTTGCCCGCCCCGTTGCGCCCGATCAGCGCCAGGCGATCGCGCGGACCGACCTGAATATCGAGTTCGCGGAACAACCAGCCCGAGCCCTGGACGAGGCCGAGGTTTTCCCAACTGAGGATCGGTGCTGCTGCCATGCCGGTCCCCTAGCGATGCGGGCCTTGCCTTGGCAATGGTGCTGCGGCGCATTCACTCCTTGTTCAACGCGGCAGGGCTAGGCACACAGGCACCATGAAGCGTTTGATTTCTCTCGTCCTGGCCGTTGCCATGCTGCCCGCACTGCCGGTCTCGGCTGCGCCGGGCGATGCCCAGGGCCAGGTGCGCAAGGATATGCGCGCGGGCAACGTGCGCTCGCTGCGCGAGATCGAGCAGCAGGTCCTGCCCACGATGCAGGGCATGCAGTACCTCGGTCCCGAATACGATCCCACCGCGATGGCGTATCGGCTGAAGTTCATCCGCGAAGGCCGCGTGGTCTTCGTCGACGTCGATGCCCGCTCGGGCCAGATCCTGCGGCAGTCGCGATGATCCCGCCCGCGGAATTGGCTGGGCGGGTTGGGCGCTAGCTCGACCCTTCGGTCCTTTCGCCCCATCTCTCGCGCGTCTTTCCGCCCGTCCTAGGGGAACCCAAGTAATGCGCATCCTGATCGTCGAGGACGAACCGACCCTCGGCAAGCAGCTCAAGTCCACGCTGGAGCAGACCGGTTATGCCGTCGATCTTTCGACCGATGGCGAGGACGGCCATTTCATGGGCTCGACCGAGGACTACGACGCCGTGGTGCTCGACCTCGGCCTGCCCGAGATCGACGGGCTGACCGTGCTGGGCATGTGGCGCAAGGAAGGGCGGACGTTCCCCGTCCTGGTCTTGACCGCGCGCGACAGCTGGTCGGACAAAGTTGCCGGCCTCGATGCCGGCGCGGACGATTACCTCGCCAAGCCGTTCCAGACCGAAGAGCTGATCGCCCGCCTACGCGCGCTGATTCGCCGCGCCTCGGGCAACTCCTCGTCGGAACTGATCGCCGGCGACGTCCGGCTCGACACCCGCTCGGGCCGGGTCACGCTCAACGGCGAGCCGGTCAAGCTGACCGCGCAGGAGTACAAGCTGCTGTCGTACCTGCTCCACCACAAGGGCAAGGTCGTCAGCCGCACCGAACTGATCGAGCATATCTACGACCAGGATTTTGACCGCGATTCCAATACGATCGAAGTCTTCGTCACCCGCATCCGCAAGAAGCTGGGCGCTGATGTCATCACCACCATCCGCGGCCTCGGCTACAGCCTCGACGACCCCGCCGAGGGGGGCCGTGGCTAACCCTTTACCCGAGCTCACGGCGGACACTGAACCGGGCGCCACGCCAACCCAGGGCGCCACCCGCCAGACGGGCTCGCTCTCGCGGCGGATGATGCTGACCGCCGCGGTGTGGATCAGCATCTTGCTGATTGCCGGCGGGGTAGGGCTGGAGCGGACGCTTACCGGGCAGATCACCCGGGCGTTCGACGATCAGCTCGGCTATACCCTGAACGCGATGGTGGCCTCGACCGAGATCGGCCCCGACGGCGAGGTGTTCTTCAATCGCCCGCTCGGCGACCAGCGGTTTCTCGAGCCCAACAGCGGGCTGTACTGGCAGATCAGCGGCAAGGGGCACGAGGACTATCCTTCGCGCTCGCTATGGGATCGTAGCCTGAAGCTTACCGCAGATCACATCGATACTGCTCCCCACATCTACGACAGCGCGCAGTTCTCCGGCGAGCCGCTGCGGATCATGGAGCGCACGATCATCCTGCCCGGAAGCACCACCAAGTGGTGGTTCACCGTCGCCGCCAGCCGCGGCGAGCTCGATGCCCAGATCAGGGAGATCCGCAGTATCCTGATCTACAGCTTTCTGGTTCTGGGGTTCGGGCTGTTCGTGATGGCCGGGCTGCAGACCTGGTACGGCCTCGGCCCGTTGCGGCGCGTCAGGCGCGCGATCAAGCGGATGCGAACGACCGGCGCCAACCGCGTGACCGATCCGCTGCCACTGGAAGTCCAGCCGCTGGTCGAGGAGCTCAACGCGCTGCTCGCCCATTCGGAGAAGCAGGCCGAAGAAGCGCGAACCCACGCCGGCAACCTGGCCCACGCGCTCAAGACGCCGCTGACCGTGGTGATGAACGCCGCGACCGCCAAGGCGCCTGACCTGTCGGACACCGTGATCCGCGAAGCTGCCGTGATGCGGCGCCAGGTCGATCACCACCTGGCCCGCGCCCGGGCGGTGGGCCGGCGCGCGGTGGGTCAGTCGCGGGCGAAAGTCTGGGACAGCGTCGAGGCGGTGCTGCGCGCGGTGACCCGCCTTCATGAGCATACCCGCTTCGATCTCGACGGCAACAAGGCCGCTTTTGTCGCCGCCGAACGGCAGGACCTCGACGAGATGCTCGGCAACCTGATCGAAAATGCGGCGAAATACGGCGGCGGCAGCGTCTTCGTCACGGTCTGCGCCGACGAGCGCGCGGGCTGGTGCGAGATATGGATCGAGGACGACGGCCTCGGCATTCCCGAAGAGGAACGCATCCGGATCTTCGATCGCGGCGCCCGGTTGGATACCGGCAAGCCCGGGACCGGCCTGGGCCTCGCCATCGTGCGCGATGTGGCGGAAATCTATGGCGGCACGGTGGAACTGGGCGAAAGCGAAGACCTTGGTGGCTTGCTGGTCAAGCTGCGGCTACCCGCAGTGGACGCCCCGGCTGGCTAAGATCGAACGGAAGGAATTGTGATGCGAATCAAGTCGGCAACCCTTGGCCTTGTGTTGGTCGGCACGCTGTGCGGAGCGATCCAGCCCGCCGATGAGCCGGGCGAAACCGCCGCTGCGGTCTCGCCGGAAGCGCCAGTCGAGCCGGCACCCGAGGCTGCGGTGCCTGAAGCACCCGGCACCCCTGGTCCCGCAGCCGAAGATGCATCGGCGCTGGAGGCGGCATTCGACGCGGCAGTGCCCGTAAAATCGCCCGATGTCCCTGCGGCCGATACCCCTGCGGCCGACGCGCCGGTGGCCGATACCTCTGTGGCCGACGTACCGGGGACCGTGCCCCCGATGGCCGACATCGCCGCGCCGCCGGCAGCAGGCACCGTTCCGGCCAAGGGCGCGCCGCCGACGAAGGAATACTTCGCCGGCGTCTGGGCGGAGCAGGGCAAAAGCTGCGACACCGCGCTCGATTTCAAGGCGGATGGGACCATGATCGGCCCGTTTCCGCGCTGGGAACTCAGCGATCAGGGCGAACTGACGATGGTCGGCAATCGCCAGAAAGTCTTCCTCACCGTCACGGACCAGAACACGATGCTGTCGCGGCGCGCCCCGAACGACCCGCCGCGAACGCTCAAACGCTGTGTCCCGCCCGTGAAGGATGGCGCTTAGGCGTCGGGTCCCTCGTACGCCTCGACGATGCGCCCCACGATCGGGTGGCGGACCACGTCGGCGGCGCTGAAGTGCGTTACCGCGATGCCATCGACGCCCTCCAGCCGGCGGACCGCATCGGCGAGCCCCGAACTGGCTTCACCGCCGGGGATATCGATCTGGCGGGGATCGCCGCAGATGACCATTCGGCTGTTCTGGCCGAAGCGGGTGAGGAACATCTTCATCTGCGCCTGGGTGGTGTTCTGCGCCTCGTCCAGGATCACGAACGCATCGGCCAGGGTACGACCGCGCATGAACGCGATCGGGGCGATCTCGATTTCCCCGCTGGCGATGCGCCGCTCGACTTGTTCGGGCGGCATGCAATCGTTCAGCGCATCGTAGAGCGGACGCAAGTAGGGATCGACCTTTTCCTTCATGTCGCCGGGCAGGAAGCCGATCTTTTCACCCGCCTCGACGGCGGGACGCGAGAGGATCAGGCGCTGCACGCTGCCCGAGATCAGCTGGCTGACCGCCTGGGCGACCGCGACGTACGTCTTGCCGGTGCCCGCCGGGCCGAGCGCGAAGATGATGTCCCGCGAGGCGAGCATGCGCATGTATTCGATCTGCGCGGTCGAGCGCGGGACGATCGTTTTCTTGCGGGTGCGGATCATGATGGGCGGGGCGTCGACGTCGCCGCCGATGATGCCCTCCAAGGTCGGTTCAGCCGACATCACGATCAGCGAATCGATCGCGCCGGCGTCAAGCTCCTGGCCGGCCTGGAGCCGGTTGTGCATGCCCTTGAGCACTTCCCGCGCCCGCACCACGGACTCTTCGCCGCCTTCGATCTGAATCCGGTTGCCTCGCGCCGCGATGAACACCCCGAGCCGATTTTCCAGCTGGACCAGATTGGCGTCGAATTGCCCGAACAAGGCACCAAGTACCGCGGGCTCATCGAATTCCAACTCGGCGCGTGCGCGACGGGGAGTTTCGGGACGGAATTGCGCCACATCGTGGGCGCGGTGGGATTTGCGAGCCATTCGCTCCTTTCACGCTGCAAGCCGGCACGGCCGCAGCCGATTCGAAAGATAGGCCAGCCGTGTTGCAGCGCAAGGACGCCGCGGACGCGCCGCGGTGGAAAACTGC
>JBDSOM010000217.1:0-11286 GCA_039914785.1 Novosphingobium sp. | reverse complement strand
CGCTTCGGCCCCAAGCAGCACGCGCTCGGGAGTGAGGCCGTGAAGGAGGATCTTGAACCCGTCCCCTTCCGCGCCGATGCGGTCTTCATCGGGCACGAACAAGTCGGTGATGAACAGCATGTTCGAGCCCACGGCGTGACGGCCCATCTTCGGGATCAGCCGCGCATCGACCTTGCTGCGATCGATCCTGGTATAGAACAGGGTCAGCCCGTGGGTCTTCTTCTTCACGTCCTCCAGCGCGGTGGTCCGCGCGATGATCAGCATATGGTCCGCGACGTGCGCGTTGGTAATCCAGATCTTCTCGCCGTTGAGCAGGTACCCGCCATTCACCTTGGTCGCGCGGGTCTTGAGACTGGTGGTGTCCAGCCCGGTATTCGGCTCGGTCACCGCGAAGCACATCCGCTCCTTGCCCGACAGGATCGGCGGGATCATCCGCTGCTGCTGCTCTTCGGTGCCGAAGAAATGGACGGGCTCCAGCCCGAATACCGGACCGTGAATCGCCGACGCCGCCGACAGTCCGCCGCCGCTTTCCGCGACCGCCTGCATCATGATCGCGGCCTCGGTGATGCCGAGGCCCGCCCCGCCGACGCTTTCCGGCATCGCGATACCGAGCCAGCCGGCCTCGGCCATAGCCCGGTGGAACTCCACCGGCCATTCACCCGAGCGATCATGGTCCAGCCAGTAATCGTCGGTGAACGGCGAGCAATGCTGGAGCACCGCCTCGCGAATGTTTTGCTGGTCTTCGTTGAACGCGAAATCCACGGGCCGCCTTCCTGATCTGTCGGTGGCGCGTAGCAGCGCGATCCTCGCCCGACAACAGTACCGTACCGATATCGGCACACCATTCTGAAATACGCATGGATTTCGCGGCAGCGATCCGATAGCGCGGCGCCCAAGGAGACTTGGCGAAATGACCGAAGGCACAAACATGGCGGGGCCGCTGGCGGGTATCCGGGTGGTCGACCTCACCAGCGTGGTGTTTGGGCCGTACGCCACCCAGATCATGGCCGACATGGGCGCCGACGTGATCAAGATCGAGCCGCCCGCCGGGGACAACACCCGCTACATCTCGGCCGCGCCCGCGCCCGGCATGGGCGGCGTCTACGTCAACGTGAACCGCGGCAAGCGCAGCGTGGTGCTCGATCTCGCCTCGGCCGAAGGCAAAGCCGCGCTGCAGGCACTGATCGCCACAGCCGACGTGTTCATTCATTCGATGCGCGGCAAGGCGATCGCCAAGCTCGGCTTCGACTACGCCGGGGTGAAGGCGCTTCGGCCTGACATCGTTTATACCAACTGCTATGGCTACAGCCGCCGCGGGCCCGAGGCCGATCAGCCCGCCTACGACGATACGATCCAGGCTGAATGCGGGATCACCCATGTCCAGAGACTGATGACCGGAGAGCCTGGCTTCGTCGCCACGATCATGGCTGACAAGGTCGCCGGGCTTCACGCGCTTTACGCGACGATGATGGCACTGTTCCACCGCGAGCGGACGGGTGAAGGCCAGGAAGTCGAAGTCACGATGTTCGAGGCGATGGCCTCGTTCATGCTGGTCGAGCACGCCAACGGCAAGCTGTTCGATCCGCCGCTAGGGCCGGCGCACTATCACCGCGCGGTCGAGCAAAACCGCAAGCCCTACAAGACCAGGGACGGGCATGTCGCGGCGCTGATCTACAACGACAAGCACTGGACCGCGTTCACCGAATCGGTAAAGCCGGCGTGGGCGGCGGGTGATCTTGGCGCTGAATTTTCCACCCTGGAAAAGCGCGCCAAGCAGATCGGCCGGGTCTACGGCCTGCTGGGCGAGACGTTCCTCGAACGCACGACCCAGGAGTGGCTCGACCTGCTGCGCAAGCTCAATATCCCGGCCGCCCCCCTGCGTTCGACCGACGACCTGTTCGACAACGAACAGCTGAACGCGATCGGGTTTTTCGAGACCGTGCCGTCACCGTACGGCGACGTGACTTATCCCGGTGTCCCGACTTGGTTTTCGCAGACGCCGGGCAAGGTCCGGGGGTATTCCCCCGCCTTGGGTGAGAACACGCACGCGGTGCTGGCGGAGCTGGGCCTGGCCGATCCAGACGTCGCGCCGGATCCGGTGCACGGCGAAGTGGACGCGCCGTAGCGCCGGGTCTTTTACTCGGCGTCGACCCACTTGCTGGTCGTCGCGCGGGGCGAGAGGTATTTGGTCCCGGTCCAGCCGCCATCGACCACGATCGACTGCGCGTTGACCATCTCGCTTCCCGGCGAGCACAGGAATGCGATCACCGCAGCGATGTCCTCGGGGTTGGCGATGCGCGGATAGGGCGTGGTTTCGACGTTGGTGCGCTTGAACACTTCGTCCTCGAAGCGGTGGGCGACCATGTCGGTCATGGTCACGCCCGGGGCGACGTTGTTCGAGCGAATCCCGCGCGGGCCGTATTCGACGGCCAGATGCTCGGTGAGCGACTTGAGGCCGCCTTTGGCTGCGGAGTAAGCGCCCCCGCGCCGGCCACCGATGTGCGCGTAAGTCGAGGTCACGTTGACGATGCTGGAGCCCGCGCCAAGATGCGGCAGGACTTCGCGGATCAGCCGGAACGGCGCGCGCAGCATGATGTCGATGAACGAATCGAAATCCTCGTCGGTCGCTTCGTGGACGGGCTTGGGACTGCCGACGCCGGCGTTGTTGATCAGGTAGTCGATCCGCCCGAACCGCTCCAGCGCCGCCGCGACGATCACGCGCGGCGCATCGTCGGTGGTCACATCGACCGAGACGCCCAGCACGTTCTCGCCGCCGAGTTCCTGCTCCATCGCGGCGAGCTTGGCCTTGTCGCGGCCGACGCCGACCACGGCATTGCCCGCGGCGTGGATCATCTTGGCTGCGGCGAGCCCGATGCCGCTGCCCGCTCCGGTGATGATCGCTACGTTCATGCCTGCTCTCCCATCTGACGATGTGCCGCCTATAACCGTCGTCGGCGGATGTTCAATGAATTGAGGTGACCGGCCGCGCGCGTTGGATCAGGCGTCGCTATTGTTGCATAATCGTCGCAGTTTCGAACAGATCGCCCCGGCGCGCGATCCAGTACATGACGGATCATAACTCCTCGCTTAGACCACGCCGGCAAGCCAGGCACCCGCCAAACCGGGGCATAGGGAGAGAGACATTGAACACCAGGAATTTCCTGACGACCGCATCGGCATTGGGCCTCGCCGCGACCGCGCTGGCGCTGCCGCACGGGGCATTCGCGCAAGATACCGCCGCCAGCAATGACATCGGGAACGGCGAGATCGTCGTCACCGCCCAGCGCCGGCAGGAACGCTCGGTCGATGTGCCGATCACCGTGGCGACGCTGAGCGCGGAAACGCTGACCACCGCCAACGTCCGCGAACTCGCCGATATCTCCAAGATCACGCCGGGCCTGCGCTTCGACAACGCCGGCGCATTCTTCCAGCCGACGATCCGCGGGATCGGCACTGCGGTCACGACGTCGGGCGGTGGCGGCAACGTCGGGGTCTACGTCGATGGGTTCTATTCGCCGAACCCGCTCGCGATCAATTCGCAGCTGCTGAACGTGCAGAGCATTCAGGTGCTCAAAGGCCCGCAAGGGACCCTGTTCGGCCGTAACACCACCGGCGGGGCCATCCTGATCCAGTCGGCCGACCCGAGCACCGAGACGTCCGGGCAGGTCAAGGTTTCCTACGGACGCTACAACGAGGTCCGCGCGCAAGCTTATGCCACGTATGGCCTCAGCGAGAACGTCGCGATGGATGTCGAGGGCTTCTATGGCCGGGGCGATGGTTGGCAGCGCGACATCAGCAACGGCGGCCGCCGTGTCGGCGACTACGAGAACTGGTCGGTTCGGCTCGGACTGAAGGCAGACCTCGGTGAAAACGTATCCGTCCTGCTCCGCTACCAGCACGCCGAAAGCAACGATCCGCGCCCGCTGCTGGCGGCGAGCTACTTCAATCCTAATCCGCAGGGTCTCGACACGATCGTTTCGGGTAAACCGATCTTCGCCGGGCCGGGCCAGTTCACCTACAACCCGAACGAGATCGCGTCAGGCACCGACCCCGAGTTCTTCCGCTCGCACAGCGACGTGATCCAGGGGACGATCAAGGCCGATCTCGGCTTTGCGAACCTGACCTCGTATACCCAGTGGCGCAAGGAGACTGTCGATGCCTCTCAGGAGCTCGACTACAGCGGCGCCGATGTATTTCAGCTTGGGTTGCCGAACTTCAACGAGACCTTCAGCCAAGAATTCCTGCTGACGTCGAAGGCCGGGCCGAAGCTGCAGTGGACCGCCGGCCTGTTCTATTTCCAGAACCGCGACACGTATGAAACCTACGTCGACAACCTGCCGCTGTTCGGATTTGTGAACAGCCATACCCGCCAGGGTGGGTCCAGCTCGACACCGAAGAGCTACGCGGCGTTTATCGACGCGACGTATGAAATATCGCCACAGTGGTTCCTGACGGCCGGCGTCCGTTACGCCCACGACGTGGTCACCGATGCCTACTACAACAACAACCTTTTCGCCGGCGGCAATCCGGTGAGCAAGACGTTCGTTCCATCCATCTCGAGTGATACCTTCACTCCGCGCGCGGTAATTCGCTTCAAGCCGAATGACCGCTCAAGCATCTATGCATCGTATACCAGAGGTTACAAAGCTGCCGTCATCGACGTGGGGGGGACGTGCCAAAACGCAGTGAACCTTCCATCGCCCAGTAACCCGACCGGAGCGGGTTTTGTTTGCAACAACGTGAAACCCGAGACGATCGATGCATTCGAGATCGGCTACAAGTACAGTGATCGTGGCTTGTCGCTCGAGTTGTCGGGGTTCTACTACAACTACAAGAACCTGCAGGTCTCTTACTTCCTCTCGGGCCAGGCCTCGATCATCAACGCCGCAAAGTCGCGAATTTATGGCATCGACGGTCAAATCCGCTATCGCTTCAACGACAACTTCGAGTTGAGCGCTGGTGCCGCATGGACTCACGCACGCTACGTCGAGTTCATCGGTGCGCCAATTTACCAGCCTTGCGCCACCAACCCGGCCAAATGCGGACTGTTGGATTCCTTCTTCGTCGACACATCGCAGACCTTGACCAACTCACCCATGCAGCGCTCGCCCGACTTCACCGGGAACATCGCCGCGCGTTACAAGACTGATCTCGGCGGCGGGAAGCTCGTGCTGTCGGGCAACCTGGCTTACAGCTCGACGGTGTACGCCGGCCCGTCCGGCATCCAGTTCCCGCAAGCCGGCTACGAGAACCTCGCGCTGCGGGCGGAATGGACCGATGCGTCGGACCGCTTCACGATCGGCGTGTTTGGCGACAACGTCACCAACAAGCGGTATCGGACGCAAGTACAGTACGCCAACAACGGCATCGGGGCGAACTGGAACAAGCCGACGACGTACGGCATCGATCTGAGCGCCAAGTTCTAAAGGCCGCCGGGGGCGCTAGGGGCTTGCTCCTCGCGCCCCCACGATCCTGGCACCTACCCCCTTGCCGCCAGGCGATGGCAGCCGCTAGAGGCCTCACATGACCAGCAAACCCAGCGCCCTCGAAGGCATCCGCGTTATCGACATGAGCCGCGTCTTCGCGGCCCCCGTGGGCGCCCAGATTCTCGGCGATCTCGGCGCTGACGTGATCAAGATCGAGCGGCCCGGCGTGGGCGACGACGGGCGTGGCTATGGCCTCGCCTGGGTCAAGGGCAAGGACGGGGTCGATCCCCGGCACTCCAGTTTCTTCACCGTATCCAACCGCAACAAGCGCTCGATCACGCTCAACCACTCCAAGCCCGAGGGCCAGGAGATCATCCGCAAGCTGGCCGAAACCGCCGACGTGCTGATCGAGAACTACAAGGTCGGCGATCTCAAGCGCTTCGGGCTCGATTACGAAAGCCTGAGGGCGATCAATCCCCGGCTGATCTACTGCTCGGTCACCGGGTTCGGCCAGACCGGCCCGATGGCCGCGCTGCCGGGGTACGACGGCTTGTTCCAGGCCACCGGGGGGATGATGGCGGTAACCGGCGTGCCCGAAGGCCGGCCCGGGGCCGGCCCGCTGAAGGCGGGGCCGAGCCTCGTCGACTTCATCACCGGCCATAATACCGCACTCGCGATCATGGCTGCGCTGCAATACCGGGAGCGCAGCGGCGAAGGGCAGTACATCGACATCGCCCTGCTCGACACCTCGGTGGCGATGGTCAGCCACATCATGCAGGACTACCTGATCAGCGGCGAAGCCCCGCCCCGTCTCGGCAATGGCGGCAACGGCGGCGGCCCGGCCGACCTGATGCACTGCAGCGACGGCATCGTGTACCTTACCGCCGGCACCGACGAGCACTGGCGCCGCCTGACCGTGGTGATGAAGCAGCCCGAACTGTTCGACGATCCAAGGTTCGATTCCAATCTCAAGCGGGGCAAGCAGAACCGCGCCGAACTGATGGACCTCATCAACCTGTGGGCCGGCCAGCACCCGCTCGCCGAAGTGATCGGCCTGCTCGACGAGGCCGGGATCCCATCGGCAAAGTACAACGAGTTGTCCGACGTCTGGGAAGATCCCCAGGTCCAGCATCGCGGACTGCGCGCGACCACGCCGCACCCGCACGCCGAAGCCGGCTCGGTCGACCTGATCCAGAGCCCGCTGGCGCAAATGTCCGCCAGCCCGGCGACGATCCGCCGCGCCCCGCCGATCCTGGGCGAGCACACCGCCGAAGTGTTGAACGAGCTCGGCTACGACGCCGAACGTATCGAGCAATTGCGCGAAGCCAAGATCGTTTAGGGCCAAGATCGTTTAGGGTCCCGCAATCACAGCACGTTGGCCGGCGAATGACGTTTTCCGAACCCCTGCCGCCGCCTTCGGCCACCGCATCAGCACGGCTGCCGGGCCTCGATATGTTGCGCGGAATCGCCGCGCTGTGCGTGCTCGGCCTGCATCTTCATGCCATCTACCGCGATCAGCCCGCGATCTTCGGCAAAGGCTACCTCGCGGTCGATCTGTTCTTCATGCTCAGCGGCTACGTGATGGCGCGCACGTATGACACGCGCCTCGCCAGTGGCCTGTCGCCACTGCGGTTCTTCTGGGGCCGCTATCGCCGGCTGTGGCCGATCATGGCGATCGGGGGTTTGCTCGGCCTGCCGAAGCTGTACCTCGAACTGCGTGATCCGGCGGCGTTCGCGCTGATCGCCGGGTTGAACCTGTTCCTGCTTCCGGTGCCGGACGAAGGACCGGGCTTCCCGCTGAACATTCCGGCCTGGTCGATCCTGTTCGAGCTGACCGCCAACGCGGTCCACGCGGCTGTGCTGTGGCGACTTGGGGTCCGCTGGCTGATCGCTCTGGCTGCCGCGACGATCCCGCTGATCGTCTGGGTCGGGCTCGTCTACGGCACGTTCGACGTGGGCGCGCACACTTTCGATTTCTTCGCGGGCCTTCCCCGCGTCCTGCTCAGCTACCTGATCGGCATGGTGCTGTGGCGGTGGTGGCGGGACGAGCCGACCGTCAAGATCCCCGCCTGGGCCGCCTTTACGGCGATGCCGCTGCTGTTCGCCTCGGCATGGCTGCTGGGGGTGGGCGACTGGCGGCTCGACATCGCCTTCATCGTGATCGCCTGCCCGCTGCTGATCGCCGGGGGCCTGCACTACCGCCCAGGTTCAAGTCCTGGATCACCTTGGGGCTCAGGCTGGGGCGCGGGATGGGGGGCGTCGCTTGCCGTGGCGCTCGGGGCGTTGTCGTTCCCGCTTTACGCGGTGCACATGCCCGTGCTTCAGGGAATGCACTTGCTGGGATATGGCTCCACCGGCGGAGCCCTCGCAGCGCTGGCGGTGGGCATCGCCCTGACCATCGCGGTCGAGGTACTGGCGCGCAGGCGCAAGCAACGCAGGAAGGTGGCAGCATGAGCGACGCGGTACTCTACACCCCGACCCAGGACGGCATCGTCGTCATGACCCTGAACCGCCCCGAAACGCGCAACGCCATCACCGACGCGGCGACGATTGCCGCGATCCTGGCCACGCTCGAACGGCTCGAGGCCGACCCGGACGCGCGCGTCGCGATCCTGACCGGCGCGGGCAAGGGATTTTCCTCGGGCGGCAACATCAACGAGATGCGGCCGGGCGGCAATCTCAACGCCGGCGCGCCGATCGCATCGCGGCGCAACTACAAGATCGGCGTCCAGCGCCTGCCGCTGGCGTTCGCCGCGCTGGAGATCCCGGTGATCGCCGCGATCAATGGCGCCGCGATCGGCGCGGGCCTCGACCTCACCTGCATGTGCGACCTGCGGATCGCCGCGGAAAGCGCCAAGTTCGCCGAAAGCTTCGTCAAGCTCGGGTTGATCTCCGGCGACGGCGGCGCATGGCTGCTGCCGCGCGTGGTCGGTTTTTCCAAGGCCGCGGAAATGGCGCTGACCGGCGACACGATCGATGCGCGCGAAGCGCTCGCTTGCGGGCTGGTCTCGAAAGTCGTGCCCGATACCGAGCTGATGGACGCCGCGATGGCGCTGGCGGGACGGATCGCCGCCAACCCGACCCACGCGGTGCGGATGACCAAGCGCATGCTATGGGAGGGCCAGCGCGTCGATCTCGCCTCGCTGCTCGAAATGGCCGCGCCGATGCAGGCGATCGCGCACACGACCGCCGATCACGCCGAAGCGGTCGAGGCGTTCCTCGAAAAGCGGCAACCCGCGTTCCGCGGAAACTGATCTGGAGGCGTGGCCATGACTGAAACCCATCCCGCGATCGGCGGCATTCCCCTGGTCTTCGGCGGCAACGTGTTCGGCTGGACGATCGACCGCGACCGCAGCTTCGAGATCCTCGACGCGTTCTTCGAAGCCGGAGGCCGGATGATCGATTCGGCCGAAGGCTATTCCGCGTGGGCACCTGGCAACCAGGGCGGCGAATCCGAGGCGATCATCGGCGCGTGGCAGGAGAGCCGGGGCGTGCGCAAGGAAATCCTGATCGGGACCAAGACCGGCATGGGCGGCCCTCCGGGGGCGCTGAAACCGAATAAAGTCGCGGCGGCGCTCACCGGCTCGCTCGAGCGGCTGCGGACCGACTACGTCGATGTGTACTACGCGCACCGCGACGACCTGACGACGCCGCTGGACGAAGTCGTGGCGGGCTTCGACGCCGTGGTCCGCACGGGCCAAGTTCGCGAACTCGGGGTTTCGAACTACACCGCCGCGCGCCTCGCGGCGGTCATCGCCGAAGCCGAGCGCCAGGGCGCGACGGCTTTCACGGTCGTGCAGCCCGAATACAATCTCGTCATGCGCGGCGGTTACGAAGGCGCGCTGAAGAACTTGTGCGTCGACAAGGGCATCGCGGTGCTGCCGTTCTACGGCCTCGCCTCGGGCTTCCTGACGGGCAAGTACGGCGCGGCGCAGGATTGGGCCGGTTCACCCCGCGCCCATGCCTTGCAGGCGGCCGCGGACGCCGGAGGCTGGAACATCCTCGCGGTCATGACCCAGATCGCCCGAGAGACCGGGGCGACGCACGCGCAGATCGCCCTCGCCTGGCTCGGCAGCCGGCCGGGCGTCGCCGCCCCCCTCGCCAGCGCGACGTCGCTATCGCAGCTTGCGGACTTGATCGCGGCGGCCGATCTGGAGCTCAGCCCCGACCAACTCGACCGCCTGAGCCGCGCCCCCGAGCGTTAGTCGGAACTGCCTGCCTCGCCGACCATTATCGGCGGCATGAACAGCCCCCTGGAATGGATCGCCGCGATCGGCACGATGATCGCCGCCGGCCTCGTCGCCATCGACCTTGGACGCAAAGTGACGGGCTTCGGCTTCGTCTTGTTCTGCGTTGTTTCCGTGATCTGGATCGTCTCGGGCGTGCTGACCGGCACCATGCCGATCGCGGTGATGAACGCCATCCTGCTCATCATCAACGCCTGGGGGGTGTGGCAGTACCTGCTCAACCCCACGAAGAAGAAAGTGATCGAGAAGGTCGAGCGCTACGCCGCGAAAGTCGAGAAAGACGTGGAGCGCGAAGAGGCGGGTTGAGCGCGCCTCGCCCTCACCCTCACCACACCTTCACCCGCTGCTCCGGCGCGAGGTAAAGCTTGTCGCCCGGCTTCACCGCGAACGCCGTGTACCATGCATCGATATTCCGCACCGTCAGCGCCCGGTACATCCCCGGCGCGTGCCCATCGGTCGCAAGGCGCGAGCGCATCGTCTCGTGGCGCATCTTGGTGGCCCAGCTTTGCGCAAACGCAATGAAGAACCGCTGGTCTCCGGTGAAGCCCCCGATCGTCGGCGCCGCCCCGCCCTTCAACGACGCGCTATACGCATCGTAGGAGGCGGCGATCCCGGCGACGTCGGCAATGTTCTCGCCCAAGGTGAGCTTGCCGTTGACGTTGGTGCCCGGATACGGCGCGTAGGTGTCGTACTGGTTGATCAATTTTTGTCCGGCGGCGGTGAACCTGGCGAGGTCCTGCTCGGTCCACCAGTTGCGCATTTTACCGCTGGCGTCGAACGCCGCGCCATTGTTGTCGAAACTATGGCTGATTTCATGGCCAATTACCGCGCCGATCGCGCCATAATTGAACGCCGGATCGGCCAGGGGATCGAAGAACGGCTGCTGCAAAATGCCCGCGGGGAAATTCAGGCCGTTCTGGACCGGCAGGTTCACCGCGTTGACCAATTGCGCGTTCATCCACCACTCGGCTCGGTCGAGCGGCTTGCCGATCTTGCCCAATTGCTGCGCATAAGCGAGCGTCGAGGCGGCCTGCTTGTTGGCATAGGCGGCGTCAGGCTGAAGCCTAAGTCCCGAATAATCCTGCCATTTATCCGGATAGCCGACGCCAACGACGATGTTGTGCACTTTGGCGAGCGCTTCGCGCTTGGTCGCCGGGGCCATCCAGTCGATCGCCTCGATCCGCCGCGCGAAGGCCGCCTTGATCTGGTCGACCATGACCTGGATCTCCGCCTTGGCAGACGCTGGAAAGTGCTTTTCGGTATAAAGCTTGCCCAACGCATCGCCGAGCCAGGCATTCAGCGCAGCAATCGCCCGCTTCTCCCGCGGGCGCTGCTCTTTCGTGCCGCTGAGCACGGTGCCGTAGAACGCAAACCGATCCGCATCGATCCTGTCCGGCAGAACGTCGGCATTCCGGCTGATCTGGTGGAACGCCAGCCAGTCCTTCCACGTCTCAAGCGGCTCCGAGGCGACCAGCGCCGACAGCTTGGGAATCGCGCCAGCGTGGTAGGCGGCGAATTTCTGTTGCTCGCCAAGCTGGGCAGCGGTGAAAAACGCACCCCAATCGATGCCGGGCACCTTACTGGCGAATTCCGCGCGGGTCCATTCCGCAGCG
>JBDSOM010000066.1:0-4595 GCA_039914785.1 Novosphingobium sp. | reverse complement strand
GGCTGACGTGATCGAGACCACCGAGGGCGAGCGCTGGCGCGCCGAGGCGATGCGCGCTGGGCGCGGCGACGATTTTCTGGTGTGGCGCTTCACGTACTTGCTGGCCTCCGATCCGGTCGCGGACCTCGTGCGCCAGATCGACGGCAAAGTCGGCCGCGCGCTCGACCGCGCCGGCTTCGCCGCGGCGATCGTCGATCCCGACGGGCAGATCCGGACCGCCAGCGCCGGCCTGGCCTTGCGCGCGGCGGGAGACGTCGCCGCCGTGCTGACCGGACACGATTTTGTCGGACTGCTGCGCCAGGACGACAATGGCCAGATCACCTGGGCGCGCGAAGGGCGCAGCGGCCAGCCGGTGACGATGTACTATGTCCCCGTCGCCGACCCCGATGTCGTCGGCGAGCCCGACCCCGAAACCACGCCGTCGCTGATGCTGGTCGCCGATGCCGGCATTGGCCTGGGCGGCGGCAGCGAGGTTGCGGCAGCGTCGCCCCATCTCGAGGCGCTGATGTCGCAGCTCCCGCTCGGCCTCGCGATGGCCGATCGCGACGGACGATTGTTGTTCGCCAACGCGGCGTTCCTGCGCGCGGCGGGCCGCGAGGGTGCCGGGGACGGCGCGGGCATGCCGACCTACCCGACCGACCTCGTCGTGCGCGAGGACAAGGGCGCGTTGTCCGACGCGGTCCGCCGGTTCGCGCAAGGGCCGGCAAGTTCGGGCGACCTCGCGGTGCGGCTGATCAGCCAGCCCGACGAGCCGGTGTCGCTGAGCCTGGCCGGCGTACGGGGCCTCGGCGATGCGGCGGTGCTGCTCGGCCTGACCGATTCGACCGAGGAAACCCGGCTCAAGCGGCAGGTCGCGCAAGCCACCAAGATGCAAGCCGTCGGCCAGCTCGCTGGCGGCGTCGCGCACGATTTCAACAACATTCTGACCGCGATTATCGGCACGTGCGACCTGATGCTGCTGCGCCATACTCCCGGCGACAGCGACTACGACGATATCCAGCAGGTTCGGCAAAACTCGAACCGCGCGGCGTCGCTGACCCGCCAGCTGCTCGCGTTCTCGCGCCAGCAGACGTTGCGCCCCGAAGTGCTGCAACTGCCCGACGTCGTCACCGACGTGTCGCAAATGCTCAAGCGGCTGATCGGCGAGAAGGTCCAACTGACGGTCACCCACGACCGCGATCTCGGGCAGGTCCGCGCCGATCCGAGCCAGCTCCAGCAGGTCATCGTCAACCTCGCGGTCAATGCCCGTGACGCGATGGCCGGAAAAGTCGACGTCGGGCGGCTCAAGATCATGACGTGCCGCGTGACCCCCGCCGACGTGCGCGCGATGCGCAGCGATGTCCTGCCCCAGGGCGAATACACCGCGCTGGTCGTCGAGGACACCGGCAGCGGCATCCCGCCCGAGCACCTCGGCAAGATCTGGGAGCCGTTCTTCACCACCAAGGAGCAGGGCCGCAACGGCGCGCTGGGGGGCACGGGCCTGGGCCTTTCGACGGTCTATGGCATCGTCAAGCAATCGGGTGGGTTCATCTTCGCCGATAGCGAAGTGGGCAAGGGTACGCGGTTCACCATGTACCTGCCGGTCCACCACCCCGCGCCGGGCGACGTGATCGCATCCGCCAAGGCGCCTGAAGTCCGCTCCGAATGGGCTGGCGGCGGGCGCATCCTGCTCGTCGAGGACGAAGAGACCGTCCGCATGGTCGCCGAGCGCGCGCTGACCCGTGCGGGCTACACTGTCGTTACCGCCGGCGATGGCGAGGAAGGGCTCGAGCAATTCGTCAGCGGCGGCGCATTCGACCTGGTCGTCAGCGACGTGGTGATGCCGACCATGGATGGCCCGGCGATGGCCCGCGAAATTCGCAAGCGCGTACCCGGCCTGCCGATCCTGTTCATGTCTGGCTATGCCGAGGATCACTTGCGCCGCGAGATCGACGTCGAGAACATGTACTTCATCCCCAAGCCGTTTTCGGTGCAGCAGATTTCGGAGAAGGTCGGGATGGTCCTGGCTTCAGTCGGAGCGAAGGCGTGAGGCCACTCCCCTCCCGCTTGCGGGAGGGCCGGGGGTGGCCCTGCTGACCCCGCTCGCAAGCGGGAGGGAGTTTTGACCAACCTCCCGATCCACTCGGTCCTGCCGGACCTGCTCTCGGCGTTGCGCGATCGGCCTGGCGCCGTCCTCATCGCCCCGCCGGGTGCGGGCAAGACGACGGCCGTCGCTCCGGCCCTGCTCGCCGAGCCATGGTGTTCCGGCACCGTCATCCTCCTGAGCCCCCGCCGCGTCGCGGCACGCGCGGCAGCCGAGCGGATGGCGGAATTGCTGGGCGAGCCGGTGGGGCAGACCGCGGGCTACCTCACGCGGCTCGACAGCAAGCGCAGCGCGGCGACCCGGATCCTGGTCATGACCGAAGCGATCTTCGTCTCCGCGATCCTCAACGATCCTGAACTCGCGGGCGTTTCCGCGGTGCTCTTCGACGAGGCCCACGAACGCCATCTCGACAGCGACCTCGGGCTTGCGCTGGCGATCGAAAGCCAGGGGGTACTGCGCGAGGATCTGCGCATCGTGGTGATGTCCGCGACGATCGACGGGACGCGGTTTGCCCATTTGCTCGGTAACGCGCCAGTGATCGAAAGCGCGGGCAGGGCCTTTCCCCTGGCGATCCGCTGGTACGGCGCGCGGCCCGAGCTCAAGACCGAAGACGCCGTGACGTCAGCGATCGTCGAGGCGTGGCGGGCGGAGCAGGGGGATATCCTCGCCTTTCTACCCGGCGTGCGCGAGATCGAGCGGACGCAGGAGCGGCTCGGCGAGAAGCTCGCGCAGGCGCTGGTGCTCCCGCTCCACGGCCAGTGCGAACCCGCCGCTCAGCGTGCCGCGATCAAGCGCGACCCGCAAGGCCGCCGGCGGATCGTGCTCGCGACCGCCATCGCCGAGACTTCGCTCACGCTCGACGGGGTGACCGTGGTGGTCGATGCCGGCCTCTCCCGCCGCGCGGAGTTCGACAAGGCCGCCGGGGTGACGCGCCTGGTCACCCACCGCGCCAGCCAGGCCGCGGCCGCGCAGCGGGCCGGGCGCGCGGCGCGGCAGGGGCCGGGCGTGGCCTATCGCCTGTGGGAAGAGGCCGCGCATCTGGGCCGCGCCGCGTTCGATCCGCCCGAGATGCTGACTTCCGACCTCGCGCCGCTGACCCTCACGCTGGCGCAATGGGGGGCGGGCGACATCGCCGCGATGGCCTGGCTCGATTCGCCCCCTGCGCCCGCGCTGGGCGCGGCACGGGCGGGACTGCGCGCGCTGGGCGCGTTGGATGGCGAGGGGCGGATCACCAACCACGGCCGGGCCATAGCCCAACTGCCGATGGAACCGGCGCTGGCGCACATGCTGCTGTATGCAGCGCAGTGCGGCGCGGCCGACGTCGCGGCGAAGATCGCACTGTTGTTGCAGGAGCGCGGACTCGGCGGCCGCAGCGAAGATCTGGCGCAGCGATTGGACCGGTGGAACGCAGATCGATCGGGACGGGCGGAAAGCTCGCGCAAGTTGGCGGGGCGCTGGGCCAAGCTGGCGGTTCAACTGGCAGCTTCATCCAACCTCGTCCGGCCTGAGCCTTCGGCAAGCTCGGCCGGGACGGATATTCCGGTCGGGATCTTGCTCGCGGAAGCCTTCCCGGACAATCTCGCCAAACGCCGCGATGCTGCCGGCGAGGATTGGCTGGCAGCCGGTGGGCGCGGGCTGCGTCTCGATCCGACCTCGCCGCTCGCCCGGGCCGAGTGGCTCGCGATCGGCGATGCCCAGGGCACCGCGAAAGGCGCGCGGATCACCGGGGCGATTCCCTTGACCGAAGCCGAAGTCCTGCGCTGGCTGGCACCCCGGATCGCGCGGCGGAGCACCTTGCGCTGGATCGCCGACGACCGCCGGGTCGAGGCGCTGCTGGAACAGCGGCTGGGCGCGGTCCTGGTCGCGCGCGGGTCCGATCCCGCGCCCGATCCCCGGGCCATCGCCGCGTTTCTGGCCGAGCAAGTCCGCAAGGACGGCCTCGACCTGCTCCCGTTGTCGCGCGCCAGCCGCGAACTGCTCAAGCGCGGCCGGTATGCCGGGCTGGCAGCGTTGTCCGAGGAAGCGCTGCTGGCATCGCTCAGCGAGTGGCTGGCCCCGCTGCTCGGCCGCCGGCTCGATGCACTCGATCCGGGACGGCTGCACCAGGCACTGCTCGACCGGTTGGCGTGGAACGAACGCAAAGAGCTCGATCGCCTCGCGCCGGCCGAGTTCGTCAGTCCCGCCGGGACGCATCACGCCATCGATTATGCCGACGAGGGCGGCCCTTGCGTCGAGGTTCGGGTCCAGGCGCTGTTCGGGCTGGACCGGCACCCGACATTCGGGCAGCCGCCGCTGCCTCTGCTGCTGAAGCTGACGTCGCCCCCCGGCCGCCCGATCCAGACCACGCGCGATTTGCCGGGCTTCTGGCGCGGATCGTGGCGCGACGTGCAGCGCGACATGAAAGGCCGCTACCCCCGCCACCGCTGGCCGGACGAGCCGTGGAACGAGGACCCCAGCCTCAAGACCCGCAATGCGTTCGAGCGCGGGCGAAATGCGTGATTCGCGCTTGATT
>JBDSOM010000094.1:0-8063 GCA_039914785.1 Novosphingobium sp. | reverse complement strand
GTTGCGAAACTCGCGCGCGTACTGGCTGGCCCGGCGCTGCGCCGGATCGAGCCACAACAGCCGTGGGAATATCACCGGATGCGGCGCGTTGGCGATCACCGCGCGGGTCACGCGGCCCTGCATTTGCCCAAGGATCGCTACACCCCACGCCAGCGCACCGCCCCAGTCGTGGCCGAGGATCGTGAACTGCCCGACACCCAAGGCGTCGGCGAGCTGGAAGACGTCACCGATCAGCTTGTCGGTGGTGTAGTTATCCTGCCCTACCGGCTTGTCCGAACCCCCGTAGCCGCGCTGGTTCGGCGCGATGCAGCGGTAGCGCCCTTGCAAGTGCGCGATCTGGTGGCGCCAGGTCCGGTAGCTCTCCGGAAAGCCGTGGAGGAAGATCAGCACCGGCCCGTCCCGCAGGCCGACGTCGAGGACTTCGAGCGCGATGCCGGAGGCCAGGACAACACGCTGCAGATCGGTCACGGATAGCTGACGGTCTTGGGCGCCGCGGGGATCGGAATGTATTCCAACTCGTCGCCCGGCACCTTGGGAAAGCGGAAGTTGTTCCAATCGTCCTTGGCCTGCTCGATCCGCTCGCGCGAGGAGCTGACGAAGTTCCACCAGACGTAGCGTTTGCTCGTGAACGCCTCGCCGCCGAGCAGCATCACCCGGCCGCCGGCGTCGGACGCCAGGGACATCACCGCGCCGGGCGCGAGTACGACCAGTTCGTACAGGGCGAGACGCTGGCCATCGACGCTCGCCTCGCCGCCGACGAGCATGACCGCGCGTTCGTCCGCGTCTGCATCGATGGGAATGCGGCCCGATGGTCCGAGGATGATCTCGGCATAAATGGTTTCGGCGTGGCAGGTGGTCGGCGCGGTCTTGCCCCACAGGCTGCCCATGATGACTTGCGCGCGGACGCACGTGTCCTCGATCACCGGCAGTTCGGTCTGCGCCTCGAACGCCGGAGCGATCTCCTCCTGGGCGTCGGGCAGGGCGAGCCAGGTCTGCATCCCGTAGAGTTTGGGGCCGCCCATCTTCGTTGGAGAACTCCGCTCGCTCGGCGGGCTGCGCTCGGAATGGACGATGCCGCTGCCCGCGGTCATCAGGTTGACCTGGCCGGGGCGGATCGTGGCGAAGCTGCCGATGCTGTCGCGATGGTCGATGGCGCCCTCGAACAGCCACGTTACCGTCGCGAGGTTGATGTGCGGGTGGGGCCGCACGTCCATCGCCTGGCCGTCGGGCAGGTGCGCCGGGCCGAACTGGTCGACGAAGATGAACGGCCCGACCATCGTCCGCTGGCGCGAGGGGATCGCGCGGCGCACCTGGAACGCGCCGAGATCGTGGGTAACGGGGGTGATGATTTGCTCGATCATGCGCCGGGTGCTCCCTCTCCTGGCGCTCGCGCCTTGATGGCGAGCGCGTGAACCCGTTCGCCGGGGATGTCGCCGAGCGCGGCGTTCACCAACCGCTGGCGTTGAAGGCGCGAGACACCTGCGAACGCGGCGCTTTCGATCTCGACGGTGAAGTGCGATTCGCCCGAGCCATCATCGCCGAGATGGCCGTGGTGGCTGGCGCTGTCGTTGATCACGGCCAGGCGGGAAGGGGAGAACGCGCCGGCGAGGAGGCGTTCGATTTCGAGGGCGAGGGGTCCGGTCATGACTTTTCTTCTAGCGATTTCGTCGCCATGTGGAAGGCAATGACGCAAGCAGCCCGACACGACAGGTTCCACGGCCGCATGGCCGGTGCCCAGCAGCAATGCGCCGCGCCCGGTTGCCGGGAAGCGGGCGAGTTCCGCGCGCCGGGGGTCAACCCCTCCGGGTTCGACGGGCCGGGCGACTATCGCTGGTTCTGCCTCGATCACGTGCGCGCGTTCAATTCGGGCTACGACTTCTTCCGCGGGATGAGCGCCGACGAGATTCTGGAGGCGCAATCGCCGACGTACGGCTGGGAGCGCGAGACGCGGGCGTTCGGCGCCAACGCCGGGATCGACGGCGTGCCGCCCTGGGCCGACTTCAACGATCCCCTGGAGGCGATCAACGCGCGGGCGAGGGCGCGCAAGGCGGGGCCGACCGCACGGCAGGACGGCCTGATCGTGACGCTCGAGGAACGCCGCGCGCTGGAATTGCTCGGCCTCGCGCTCGACGCCGATCGTAAGGATTTGCGCAGCCGCTATTCGCAGCTGGTCCGCAAGTATCACCCGGACCGCAACGGCGGCGACCGCAGTTTCGAGACGCGATTGCAGCAAGTGGTCGAGGCGTATCAGTTGCTGCGGAAGGCCGCCGCGTTCGTGTGACCCGGACACTCCCGTTGTGCTTGGCAAAAACAGGGGGCATTCAGATCAAATCTCCCGCCTCTCGCACAGCGCGACGAGCTGGTCCGCACAGGCACCCCAGCCTTCGACGAAGCCCATGTCCTCGTGTTGGCGCATCGTCGCCTCGGTCCAGTGGCGGCCCTTGGCGGTATAGCGGGTGCCGGCGACCCCATTGGAATCGGCCGGCTCGACCTCCCAGATGCCGGTCATGAACGGGCCGGCGGGCTTGAAATCCGCGGTCACCGCGTCGGTGGTGACGAAGCGCTTGCCTTCCTCGTAAGCCAGATAGACGCCGTTCTGCGGGCTCTGCTCGCCGTCGGGGCCGTAGAAGGTCATGTTGCACGCGCCAAGCGGGCGGCGGTCCTGCACGTCGATCTCGGCGCGCCACGGCCTGGGGCACCACCATTCTTCCTGGCGGTTTACCATGACGTCCCAAACGTGCTCGATCGGCGCGGCGATAAAGCGGGTCACGCTGAGTTCGTAGGGCGCTTCGCTCATGTCTTGGGTACTCCGTATGGCGTGGTCAGCAGTTCGAGCAGGTGGCCGTCCGGATCCTCGAAATAGACCCCGCGGCCGCCGTCGTGACGGTTGATTTCGCTAGGTTTACTGCGCGCCGGATCAGCCCAATAGGCCAGGCCGAGCGCGCCGATCCGCGCCAGGCCGCGATCGAACGTGGCGTCGTCGACGAGGTAGGCATAGTGCTGCATCGCGATCTCGCCGTCCTTCGCCATGAAGTCGATCGAGACGCCGTTATCGAGCTCAACGATTTGAAAATGCAGGAATGTCTTCGGCTCGGGCCGGCCGAGCATATCCGCCAGGAAGCGGCCGGCGCGCCGGTTCTCGCGGCACCAGACGATCGTGTGGTTGAGCTGGACGGTCATGTCGCCTCCTAGTCGCGGTCGGGTGCGCCGGGCGGGAAGTTGGGCCGAAAATGCCGGGCCGCTTCGACGCAGCGCGACACCTCCGGCAGCGCCAGCAAGTGCGCGCGAAACGCCGTGAGCAAGGGCAATTCCGGTCCGATCGGCTCGACCCAGTCGGCGTAGAACAGCGAGGGGGCCCCCGCGCATTCGACCAACGTGACCCCGTCGCCGCCGTGGTAGAATTCGAGCCATCCTTCGAGCCAGGCGTAAGTCCGGCGCAGCCGCGCGCGGGCCTCGGCGCAGCGGACCTGATCGGGGTTGGTTCCGTCGCGCAAGTATTCGCCCACGATGGCCTGGGTCGGCTCCATCACGTAGTTGTCGAACACCCGGTCGAGCGTGCGGACGCCCAGCGCGCGGTCAGGTTCGCTGGGGAGCAGTCGAGCGCCCTGCGGATGGTGCACCGCCAGATACTCGATGATCGAAGTGGCCTCGAACAGCACCGTGTCGCCATCGACCAACACGGGGAACTTGCCCATCGGGCCACCATGCGTCTGAACATACGCGTAGTGCTGCGGATGATCGGCGTCGATCTCGCGGAAATCGTAGTCGAGCCCGGTCGCGTGGAGGGCGATCTGCGCCTTCCACGTATAGGACGAGAAGCAGTGGCCGTAGAGCGCGAGCATCGAAAATCCTTCCTAGTCCTTCCACCCTGCGCTGGTCGGAGGGCCTTCTTTCCCTGGGAGGCTGCGCCCGGTGCGAAGAAAAACGACCGTTCGACAACCGCAGGACATGCTGCGCTGCTCAACCGTCCCGCGCCGCCTCGATCTTCGCGACGTCGATCTTCTTCATCGTCATCATCGCCTCGAACACCCGCTTGGCGGTGGCGGGGTCGCCTTGCTGGGCTTCGAGCAGTACGCGGGGGGTGATCTGCCAGTTGAGGCCCCACTTGTCCTTGCACCAGCCGCACATGCTTTCCTGTCCGCCATTGCCGACGACCGCGTTCCACAGGCGGTCGGTCTCCGCCTGGTCCGGCGTGATTACCATGAACGAGAAGGACTCGCTCTGGGGGAACTGGTTGCCGCCGTTGAGGCCGATCGTGGGGATCCCGGCGATCGTGGCGGTTACGACGAGGGCGTCGCCCTGCTTGCCGGCGGGATAGTCGCCCGGCGCGTACTGGACGCTCTCGATGTGGGTATCGGGGAAAGTCGCGGCGTAGAATTCGAACGCCGCCTCGGCGTCGCCGTTATACCACAGGCAGATGCGGTTCTTGATCGCGGTCATTTCTTCATCTTCTCGATCAATGCGTTGTCGATGGCCTTGGCGGCGCGATAGGCCTCGCCTTCGCGCAGGCGGTCGGCGTAGCGGACGAACGCCGGGTCGGGCGGGATCGAGCCGAAGTTCAGGCCCCAGTCGATCTGGCTGCCGACATAGACGTCGGCCATCGTGAAGCGTTCGCCGCAGACGTAGGCGTTAGCCGCCAGGTGGTCCTTCAGCGTGTCGATCGTCCGGTCGAAGCTGCCGAAGCCGACGTAGCCCTGTTTGTCGGCCGGCGGCTCGAACCCGAGCGTGCGCGCGGTTATCGCCTGTTCGACCGGGCCGGTGGCGAAGAACATCCAGCGGAAATAGTCCGCCATCTCGTCGTCGTGGGGCAGCAGGCCGGCCTCGGGGTGCATCTCGGCCAGGTAGTGGCAGATCGCTGCGCCTTCGGTCACGACATGGTCGCCGTCCTTGGCGTGGTGGACGATCGCCGGCACCTTGCCCATCGGATTGACCGCCAGGAAGGCTGCGGACTTGTCGGCGAAATCGACCAGCACTTGTTCGTAGTCGGCCCCGGCCTCGTGCAGCGCCCACCGGGCGATCTGCCCCCGCGACATCGGGTTGGTGTAGAATGTGAAGTCCGCCATCTATTTCGCCCCGACAAGAGAAAAGGCCGCGCCCTGGGGATCGATCCCGTTGATGATCCAGTCGCCGCCCGGCACTTCCATGGGCCCGTTGACGACCTGGCCGCCACCAGCATTCACCTTTTCCACCGCGGCGTCGATGCCGGCGACCCGGATGTAGTACTGCCAACCACCCGTCGGCATGTTCGGCGGCTTGCGCATCAGGGCGCCGATCGCGTCCTGCATAGTGCTTTCGGTGATGAACCAGTAGTCGCCCATCGCTCCCATCGCCATCTTGTCGTTGAAGGCCATGCCGAAGTGCTTGGAATAGAAGGCTTTCGCAGCTTCGTCGTCGTTGGCCATGAGTTCGTTCCACGACACCCGCTGCGGCGCCCGGCGATCGTAGACATCGTTGATGGCGGCGGGCTGACCGGCGGGCGGGATTGGGGTCATGACGTAGAAAACGCTCCCGTCCGGATCAGTGACCATCGCGATCCGGCCGACCGGCAGATCGACCGCCGGCATTTTCACCGCGCCGCCGTCGGCCTCGATCGCCTTGATCGTCGCGTCGACGTCCGGTGTGTACAAGTAGCCGAGCCAGCACGGTCTGGCCCCTGCGGCGGTCATGTCCTTGGACAGGCCGAACAGCCCGCCGGCATTGCCGCCGTCGTCCCGCACGATCATCCGGTAATCGACGCCGCCGCCCGATGCCGGATCAGCATCGCTCGAAACCGTCCAGCCGACGACATCGCCGTAGAACGCGGCGGCGCCTTCGGGGTCGGTGGTCAGCAGTTCGTACCAGACGAAGGGGGCGGGCTTGGCGGTAGAATCGGCCATGGTGTCAGGCTCCTGCGGTTTCGCGGGTGAGTTCGACGACGGGGGTGAACCCGCCGTAGATCATGCGCTTGCCGTCGAACGGGGGCTTCGCGTCGGGGTTGGCACCCATGAACTGCTCCATCCGTTCGTCCTGCATCATCTTGTCGTGGGCGGCCTCGCAGACCTCGCGTGAAGTCCATTCGACGAACGAGAAGACCACGATCTCGCCATCCTCGGCTTTCACCGCGCGGAAGAAATCGGTCTGCTGGCCGTGGGGAACGTCGTCCTGCCAAGCTTCGACGACGCGGGTTGCGCCGTAGTCCCTCATGATATGCCACATATCGAGCGCGGCCTGGCGATAGGCGGCCTTGTTGCCCGACGGCACCGGGACGATGAAGCCCTGGACGTATGCGCCCGGGGTCGCCGTGCCTTCCTCGACGACCGGCTCGAAGCGGCCGAAGATCATGCGCTTGCCGTCGAACGGCATCGGATTTTGCGCCGGATCGAAACGAGGATCGGTCTCGAACAATTTGTCGATTTCAGCCATGCCGGCCGTGCGCGTCGCCTTGTCTGGCCACTGGACCCAACTGAATGCGACCGACTCGTTGTCCTGGCAGGCGACCGCCCCGAAGAAATCGGTGGTCTGGCCTTTGGTCACCTTGTCCTGCCAGCATTCCACCACGGCCTGCGCGCCGTTGTCGATGAACAGGCCGTCGATCGACCTGGCGTGATGAATGAACGCGTCTTTGGCCTCGGTCGGGACCGGGATCACGAAACCTTCGAAATAAGTCATCGGACTTCTCCTTATTTTGCGAAACGGATCAGGTCTGGCGAAACGGATCAGGCGGGTTGGGGCAGCGTGACTGGCGCACCGAGGCCGGCAGCTTGGTCGGCGAGCGCCAACTGGAATGCCGGCCGCGCTTCGCCGCGTTGCCGATAGGCGACGAGCGACGGAAACCCGTCGAGGATATCGGTGTAAGTGAGATTGCGCAGCACCGTGATCATCATGATGTCGGCGACGCAGAATTGCCCCGCCAGCCATTCGCCCTCGCCGAGCGCTTCGGCGACGCGCTTGAGCCGGGACTTGGCGAACTCGACCGCGGTGGGCCGCGCGTCCTTGGCCCACGGCCGGTCCGCGTTGAAGATATCGAGCGTGACGATCTGCATGATCATCGGCTCGACGCTGTTGAGCGCGCCGATCAGCCAGGCCGTGGCATCAGCCTTGGCCTGGGCCTCGCGCGGGAGGAGCCGCTCGTCCTGCTCGCCCAGGTAAAGCAGGATCGCCCCACTCTCGAACAGGCGGACGGCGCCGTCGGCGAAAGCCGGGACCTGGCCGAACGGCTGCCACTGGCGATAATCGTCGGGGCGCGGGACCATTCCGTCGAACAGTTCGACCCGGTAGGCCCGGCCGATCTCTTCCAGTGCCCAACGGATGCGGATGTCGCGAACGTTGCCATGGGCGAACTGCGGCACGTTGCGCAGCGCGGAGATCACGGTGTCCGCGGTTGGATCGAGCGGCATAATTCAGGCCTCCGTAGTGCGGCAGGGGAGCAGCGCGCGCAGCGCCGGCAGTCGGAGCCAGAGCGCACCCCAGGTCAACAGCCCGACATAGACGCCGAACAGCGTATGCGTGGGCAGGGGCGAGCCAACCCGGGCGTGGGTCGCGATCGCGCCGCCGAGATAGGCGGTGAGGAGGATCGCACCGAGCACCGAGGTGCGCGGGACGAGATAAAGCACGAGGCAGATCGCCTGGATCAGGCCGAGCGTTAGGATCGTCGCGGGATCGCCGGGCCAGCCGAGCGGCGCGATAGTCTCCGCGACTTGGGGAAGGACCGCCAGCTTCATGCCCGCGTCCATGATCCAGAACAGCGCGACCAGCACAGTGACACCGATCCCGATCTTTCGCATCGTCGCCTGGCTCACTGGTTCTCTCCCAATTTCGATCACGACTGCACCGCGACGGCTCAGACAGATGCCTCGGCTTCGGACACATGTGCGTCGCCCGAGGCGACGGCCGGGTCCATCCACATCGGTTCCCAAACGTGGCCGTCCGGATCCGTGAAGCTGCGGCTCATCATGAAGCCGTGGTCCTGGGGCGGATTGACGTCCACCGTGCCGCCGTACGCTCCGGCCGCCTCGGTGATCGCATTCACCGCCTCGCGACTGTCGAAGTTCAGGCAGAGCGCCATCTCGCTCGAACCGGCGGCC
>JBDSOM010000144.1:0-11945 GCA_039914785.1 Novosphingobium sp. | reverse complement strand
CGCCGCCTGGCACACGGCTTCGTCGCGGTCCGCCTTCATCTTGTTGATGCGGGCAACCTGGCCTTCGCGGACTTTGGCGTTGTCGATATCCAGCGTCTCGAGGAAGTCCTCGGTGGCGAGGCGGTACTTGTTCACGCCGACGATCACGTCGTCGCCGCGGTCGACCCGCGCCTGACGAGAGGCGGCGGCGGTCTCGATCATTGCCTTGGGCCAGCCGGCGGCAACCGCCTTGGCCATCCCGCCTTCAGCCTGGACGCGTTCGATGATCTCCCAGGCTTCATCGACCAACTGCTGGGTCAGGCTTTCGATATAGTACGAGCCGCCCAGGGGATCGACGACCTTGGTCATCCCGGTTTCTTCCTGGATGATGATCTGGGTGTTACGGGCAATGCGCGCCGAGAAATCGGTCGGCAGCGCGATCGCCTCGTCCAGCGCGTTGGTATGGAGCGACTGGGTCCCGCCCAGCATTGCCGCCATCGCCTCGATCGTGGTGCGCACGACGTTGTTATAGGGGTCCTGCTCTTGCAGCGACACGCCCGAGGTCTGGCAGTGGGTGCGCAGCATCTTCGAGCGCTCGTCCTGAGCGCCGAGGTTGGTCATCACCCGGTGCCACAAAACGCGCGCGGCGCGCAGCTTGGCGACTTCCATGAAGAAGTTCATGCCGATCGCGAAAAAGAAGCTCAGGCGACCGGCGAACTTGTCAATGTCGAGACCTGACGCCACACCGTACTTCACATATTCGGCGCCGTCCGCGATGGTAAACGCCAGCTCCTGGACTTGCGTCGCGCCAGCTTCCTGCATGTGATAGCCGGAGATCGAGATCGAGTTGAACTTCGGCATCTCACGGCTGGTGTAGCCGAAGATGTCCGAAATGATCCGCATGCTCGGCTCGGGCGGGTAGATATAGGTGTTCCGGACCATGAACTCCTTGAGGATGTCGTTCTGGATGGTCCCGTCGAGCAGCTTGCGGTCGACGCCCTGCTCCTCGCCGGCGACGATGAAGAACGCCAGGATCGGGATCACCGCGCCGTTCATCGTCATCGAGACCGACATCTGATCGAGCGGGATGCCATCGAACAGGATCTTCATGTCCTCGACCGAATCAATCGCCACGCCGGCCTTCCCAACGTCGCCGGTTACGCGCGGATGATCGCTATCATAGCCGCGGTGGGTGGCGAGATCGAACGCGACCGACAGGCCCTTCTGGCCTGCTGCAAGGTTGCGGCGGTAGAACGCGTTTGATTCCTCGGCGGTCGAGAAGCCGGCGTACTGGCGGATAGTCCACGGACGGCCCGCATACATCGAGGCGCGGACGCCGCGGGTGAACGGCGCGAAACCCGGCAAGCCGGGCTCCACGGTTACGTCTTCGGCCGTATAGAGCGGCTTGACCGCGATGCCCTCGGCCGTGTTCCACGTGAGGTCGCGGCCTTTGACTTCCTTCTCGGCGGCGGCCTGCCAGTCTGCGATCGTCTTGTCCGTCATAGCCAATTCCCGTTCGCCCCGAGCGACCCTCGAGAGACGTTGCGCTCGTGCCGATTAAATCCGGCATCGGGCGATGTTGAACCCTACTCTCCCCGGAAGACCGGCGCACGTTTTTCGAGAAACGCAGCTACCGCTTCCGCGCAATCCTTGGACTGGCCCGCCGTGCGCTGGTTGCGTGCCTCGGTCTCCAGCGCGGTGGCCAGATCGCTTTCCAGCGCCGCCTGAACTTCCTGCCGGATCAGCCCGTAGGCAACCGTCGGCCCGGCCGCGAGCCGGACCGCGAGGGTCCGCGCTTCGGCGAGCAGGGTATCGTCGGGTACGACCTTGTAGATCATTCCCCAGTCGAGCGCCTGGGCGGCAGGGATCCGTTCGGCCAGCATCATCATCTGCATCGCACGAGCCTTGCCGATCAGCCGCGGCAGGGTGAAGCTGCCGCCGGCGTCGGGCACCAAGCCAACGTTCGGGAACGCCATGAAGAAGAAGGCGCTCTCGCCCGCGATCACGAAATCGGCCAGCAAAGCCAGCGGCGCCCCTGCCCCGGCCGCCGCGCCGTTCACAGCCGCGATCACCGGAATCCTGAGCGCCTTGAGCTTGAGCAGCATCGGGTTCACCGCGCCGGTCAGCCCTTCATAAAGCATCTCGCCGAAGTCCGAACCCTCGCGCACCGTGCTCGACATATCGCCGCCCGAGCAGAAGCCCTTTACGGCTCCGGTGATCACCAGTGCGCGGGCGCCGCTGAGGTTGTGACCGAGACTATCGAGCGCATGGTCAATTTCCGCGGCCATCGCCCACGACAGCGCGTTGCGCGTCTCGGGGTGGTTTAACGTCAGCGTGGCGACGCCGTCCGCAATTTCGAGGGTGATGCGCTCGTAAGCCATGGCTTAATGCGCCTCTTTCGGCGTTTCCATGATCTCGGTCAGCTGGCCGCCCATGTCCTTCGGGTGGACGAAGAAGATCAGCGTGCCGTGCGCCCCGATCCGCGGCTCGCCCAGCACGCGCTTGCCGAGTTTCTCGAACCAGGATTTGGCTTCGAGGATGTTCGGCACTTCGTAACAAAGGTGGTGTTGGCCGCCGAGCGGGTTCTTTTCGAGCCACTTGCCCACCGCCGAGTCCGCGACCGTGGGCTGGAGCAGTTCGATCTGCGTGCCGGCAGTACCGGCCTCGCCCGGCGTGTTGACGAAGCACACACGGACTTGCTGGCTTTCGAGCACGAACGGCTCGGTGATCTCCTGGGCCCCCATCACGTCGCGGTAGTACGCGATCGAGGCATCGAGATCGGGCGTAGCGACGCCAATGTGGTTAAGCCTGCCGAGCTTCATGCGGCCGCCTTCCGCTCGATGACGGCATCGACGTTTTCGATGATCATCGCGATGCCCTGCCCGCCGCCGATGCACATCGTGATCAGCGCGTAACGGCCACCGATGCGCTTGAGCTCGTACATCGCCTTGACCGTCAGAATCGTGCCGGTCGCGCCAACCGGATGACCGAGCGAGATGCCCGACCCGTTCGGATTGAGCTTGTCCTTGTCGAAACCAAGCTCCTTGGCCACGGCCAGGGCTTGCGCGGCGAATGCCTCGTTGGCTTCGATCACGTCCATCTGGTCGAGCGTCAGCCCCGCACGCTTGAGCGCAATCGGCACGGCCTTGACCGGTCCGACGCCCATGTATTCCGGCTCGACCCCGGCGTGCGCCCACGAGACGATCCGCGCCATCGGCACGAGGCCGCGGCTCGTGACCTCGGTGGCCGTGGCCAGCACGACGGCAGCGGCGCCGTCGTTGATCCCGCTGGCGTTGGCGGCGGTGACGGAGCCGCCTTCCTTGAACATCGCCTTCAGCGAGCCCACCGCAGCGGCATCGACATCGGCGCGAACGTGCTCGTCCTCGGAGAAGATCACGGTGCCCTTGCGGGTCTTGACCTCGATCGGGAGGATCTGTTCGACAAAGCGACCTTCGGCGATTGCATGGGCGGCGCGCTGGTGGCCCTGGACGGCGAGTGCGTCCTGCTCGGCACGCGTCACCTGATAGCGTTCGGCCACGTTCTCGGCCGTGATCGCCATGTGAATCTCGTGGATCGGGTCCATCAGCCCCTCGGTCAGCGCATCGAGCAACACCGAGTTGCCAAGCTTCTTGCCCCAGCGCGCCTCCAGATCGTGGTAGGGCACGTTGGTCATGCTCTCCGCGCCGCCGGCGACGGTGATGCCCGCCTCACCCAGCTTCATCATCTGGACGCACGAGATGATCGACTGCACGCCCGAGCCGCACAGACGATTGACCGTCAGGGCCGGGCTTTCGACCGGGATATCCGCTTTCAGCGCACAGACCCGGGCAAGGAACTGATCCTTAGGGCCAGTCGGCATGACCTGGCCCATGATAACATGCTCGACCGCAGAGGGATCGACCCTGGCGCGGGTCAGCGCCTCGGTTATCACCAAGGCGCCGAGGTCGGCCGGGCGATAGCTTTTCAGCGATCCGCCGAAATCACCGATCGCGGTGCGCACGCCGCTGACGATGTAGATGTCTTCGCTATTGATCATGCTTGGGCCGATCCGGGTTAGAGCGGAATGTTGTCGTGCTTCTTCCAGGGGTTCTCGAGCCGCTTGTTCCGCAGCTTCCTGAGACCCAGAGCAATCCTCCGCCTCGTACTATGTGGGTAGATGACCTCGTCAATGAAACCCTTGCTCGCCGCCACGAAGGGATTGGCGAAACGGTCTTCGTATTCCCTGACCTTGGCGGCGGCACCTTCGGCGTCGAGACCACGGAAGATGATCTCCACCGCACCCTTGGCACCCATGACCGCGATCTCGGCGGTCGGCCAGGCGTAGTTGAAGTCACCTCGCAGATGCTTGGGCGCCATGACGTCATAAGCGCCGCCGTAGGCCTTGCGCGTGATCACGGTGATCTTGGGCACGGTCGCCTCGGCATAAGCAAACAACAGCTTCGCGCCGTGCTTGATGATCCCGTTGTGCTCTTGGTTGGTGCCCGGAAGGAAGCCTGGCACATCGACGAACGTCAAGATCGGGATGTTGAAGCAGTCGCAAAAGCGCACGAACCGTGCAGCCTTCTTCGAGCTGTTGATGTCGAGCACGCCAGCCAGTACCGTTGGCTGGTTGGCGACGACGCCGACGGTCCGGCCCTCGATGCGGCCGAAACCGATGATAATGTTCGCGGCATGGGTCGGCTGAATTTCGAAGAAATCACCTTCATCCAGCACCTTTTGCAGCACTTCGTGCATATCGTAAGGCTGGGCGGCCGACGCTGGGATCAGGGTGTCGAGGCTGTCATCGCGGCGATCGAACGGATCGGCGCTGGGACGCTCCGGCACTTCCTCGCGATTGTTGAGCGGCAGAAAATCGAAGAAGTCGCGCGCGGCAAGCAGTGCCTCGATGTCGTTTTCCAGCGCCAAGTCGGCGACCGAGGTCTTGGTCGTGTGCGTGATCGCCCCGCCCAGTTCCTCTTGCGTCACCACCTCGTTGGTGACGGTCTTGACCACGTCGGGACCCGTCACGAACATATAGGAGCTATCCTTCACCATGAAGATGAAGTCGGTGATCGCGGGCGAATAGACCGCGCCGCCGGCGCATGGCCCCATGATCATCGATAGCTGCGGGATCACGCCCGAAGCGTTGACGTTGCGCTGGAACACTTCGGCATAGCCGCCCAGCGCCGCGACGCCTTCCTGGATGCGTGCGCCCCCGGAATCATTAAGCCCGATCACCGGAGCGCCGACTTTCATCGCGTTGTCCATGACCTTGCAGATCTTCTGGGCATGGCGCTCCGACAGCGATCCGCCCAGCACGGTGAAGTCCTGGCTGTAAACGTAGACCAAGCGACCGTTGATCGTGCCCGAGCCCGTGACGACGCCGTCACCGGGAATAACCTGGTCGGTCATGCCGAAATCGACGCAGTTGTGCTCCACGTACATGTCGATTTCTTCGAAGCTGTTCTCGTCGAGCAGGATCTTCAGCCGTTCGCGCGCCGTCAGCTTGCCCTTGGCGTGCTGGGCGTCAATGCGCTTCTGCCCCCCACCCAGGCGAGCCGCGGCCCGGCGCTTCTCCATTTCGGCGATGTTTGCTGACATGCGGGTGGGATCCCTTCTAACGCTTGGGAGCGCGCCTAGGCCCGGCGGAGGGGCGAGGTCAATAGGGCTTAACCGCGCGATTAACACTCTTCGACCACGCAGCCTTGCCAAGCGGAGCATCTTCGCGAAGAGGAGCGCCGGCAAATCGGCGCGTATTGGATCGAGGAAAGCAAGGCGTGGAGGAAGCATCGTTCATCACCCGGGCATCGTTCATCACGCGGCCACTTTCGGTCTGGCTCGATCTTGTCCGCGCCCTGGCGGCGCTGGCGGTCGTGATCGGCCATGCTGTACAACTCAACGTCTATACCGGCGCATTTCCGTTCTCGATGTTCTTCCAGAAGAACGCGGTCGTCGTATTCTTCGTGCTGTCGGGCATGGTCATCGCCGCATCGGTGGACCGGGACCGCAAGACGCTCGGTCATTTCGCCCTTGCCCGCTTCTCCCGGATCGTCCCGGTTGCGCTGGCGGCGATCGTGGTTTCGCTAATCGTCGCCGCAGTCGACGTAGCGCGGCCGGGCCCACCGATTTTCGTCGAGGATCTCGGCTGGGCGGACCCTCGCAAAATCCTGCGCGCGGTCCTGTTCCTGAGCGAGAGCTACACCACAGGCTTTCCGCCGAACGCGCCTTACTGGTCGCTGTCGTATGAAGTCTGGTTCTACGCCTTGTTTGCGGCGGCGACCTACCTCAAAGGGCCGTCGCGCACGGTCTGGCTCGTCATCCTCGCGGCGATCGCCGGGCCCAACATCGTGTTGCTGATGCCAGTTTGGCTCGTTGGGGTCGGCCTGGTGCGGTTGCCGCTGACGACGCGGGTTCCGGTCGGACTGTCCGCCGGCTTTGTCGCGGTCGCTTTCGCCGCGCTGTTCATCGCGCCGTTGATCGCCATGGAAGGCTTCACGATGCTGCGGCCGCTCGTGCCGTGGAGGCTGGGTTCGTCGCTCTACTTGCTGACAGACCTGGTGCTTGCCTTGGCGCTGGCCGCTGGGTTCGCGGGCTTGCGAACCTTAAGTTGCCGGGGCTTTGTCCTGCCGGACCGGGCAGAGCCCGCGATCCGCTGGGCCGCGAACATGTCGTTCTCGCTCTACTTGCTGCATTGGCCGCTGCTGAAGCTCGTCCACATGGCTGGCCTCACGGCAGGCGACAGTCCGTTGGCCTTCGCCGCGATCATCGCCGCCGTGGCAGCACTGAGCGGCGCCTTCGCCACCGTCACCGAGCATAAGCGCTATGCAGTGCGCGCCTGGGCCGAGCGCCTGATGCGGCGGCACCCGGCCGCTGCCAGCACGGCCTAGCGCATCAGCACGAGTTCCTCGGCCATGCTGGGGTGGAGCGCCACCGTGGCGTCGAAGTCGGCTTTGGTCAGCCCCGCACGCACCGCGATCGCGGCGGCTTGGAGGATCTCCGGAGCTTCGGGCCCGATCAGGTGGACGCCAAGGATCTTGTCGGTGTTGGCGTCCACCACCAGCTTGTAGAGCCCGCGCTCGTGCCGCTCGGCGAAGACGTTCTTCATCGGGCGGAAGTCCGACGTGAAGACCTTGACGTTGCCGTACTTCTGCCGCGCCTGGCCTTCGGTAAGGCCTACCCCCGCAAGCGGCGGCTGGGAAAACACCGCGCTGGGGATGCAGTCGTAGTCGATCGCGCGCGGGGTGCCACCGAATATGGTGTCCGCGAACGCCTGGCCCTCGCGGATCGCCACGGGCGTAAGCTGCACCCGGTCGGTCACATCGCCGACCGCATGGATGCTCTCGCAAGTGGTACGACTATACGCGTCGACCGGAATCTCTCCCTTGGGACCGAGCGCGATACCCGCGGTCTCCAGTCCGAGCCCGTCGGTCTTGGGCTTACGCCCGGTCGCCACCAGCACCGCATCGACCTCGAATGGATCGTGCTTGCCCACGGTGACCTTGAGGCAACCGCTCTCCAGCTTCTCGACGTTGTGGATCGGGCAGTTGAAGCGATAGGTGATCCCGCGCGCCATCGTGATCTGCAGCAGCCGATCGCGGAGGGTCTCGTCATAGCCGCGCAGGATCGCGTCGCTACGGTTGACCACGGTGACGTCGCTGCCGAGCGCGTTGAAAATTCCCGCGAATTCCATCGCGATATACCCCGCGCCCTGAATCAGGATCCGCCGCGGCAACTCGGGCAAGTGGAACACCTCGTTCGAGGTAATGCAGTGCTCAACCCCGGGAAACTCGGGCAGCACCGGCCAGGCACCGACGGCGACGAGAATATGCTTCGCCGTTATTTGGCGACCGCTGGCGAGCTTGACCGAATGCGGCCCCGTTACGATCGCTCGTTCGAGAAATCGCTCGACCTTGTTGTTTTCCAGCGTCTGTTCGTAGAGCACATTGAGCCGATCGACATCGCGCAGCACCGTATCGCGCAGCGTGGCCCAGTCGAACTTCATGCCCTCCACCGTCCAGCCATAATGCTTGGCGTCCTGCAACTCCTCGGCGAAGTGCGAACCGTAGACTAGCAGCTTCTTGGGCACGCAGCCGCGGATCACGCACGTCCCACCGACCCGGTGCTCTTCAGCCACCGCAACCCTCGCGCCATACGCCGCCGAGACGCGGCTGGCGCGCACCCCGCCAGAGCCGGCGCCGATGACGAAAAGGTCGTAGTCATATGTGGCTTCGGTCTTGGGCATGAATGTCTCCGTATGGGAGGCGCATATGGGTGGCGGGGCTAGGCCTTGCCAATGGCTTTTACGGGTTACCGTGATCGGATGCCGGGCGGGCGTTGGCCGCAGCCCAACTTACGCAATTCCCGCCGCCGCCAACAGCGCCATCGTGCTCGGGTCGAACTGAACCCCGCCCTGCTCGATCGACTTAGCGATCTCCTTGCCCAGCTCGACGCCGAACTGGTCGAACGGGTTGATCTCCAGCAGCACCGCATTGGCGAACGTACGGTGCTCGTGAAACGCGATCAGCGCGCCCAACGTCGCCGGGGTGATCTCGTCGCACAGGATCGTCGCCGATGGCCGGTCGCCGGGATAGGCGCGGGCCGGGTCGTCGCTCGGCTTGCCCGCCATCAGCGCCGCGCCTTGGGCGAAGCAGTTCGCCAGCAGGATGCGGTGGTGCGCGGGATCGAGCGCATCGCCGGGAGCAATCGCGGCGATGAAGTCCACCGGAACCACGTTGGTGCCCTGGTGGAGCAGCTGGAACACCGCGTGCTGGGCGTCGGTGCCGACCCCGCCCCAGGTGATCGGGGCAGTCGGGCCGGACACGGGCCGGCCGTCCACCGTCACGCTTTTGCCGTTGGATTCCATTTCCAGCTGCTGGAGATAGCTCGGCAGCAACGCCAGGCGCTCGTCGTAGGCGAAGACACCGCGGGTCTGACAGCCGCGCAAGCGTGAATAGAACTGGTCGGCGAACGCCGCGCGCAGGCAGATGTTGTCTGCACCGTCGGTATCGAGAAAATGCCGATCCACGACCGCCGCGCCTTCGAGCATCTCGGCGAACTCAGCCCAGCCCAGCGCGATGGCGATGGGAAACCCGATCGACGACCATAGCGAATAGCGCCCTCCGACCGTCTCCGAAAACGGCAGGATGCGCGTCTCGTCGACACCCCATTCGACTGCGGCGTCAGGCGCGGCGGTCAGCGCGATCACCCGGCCGTATGGATCGGCCACGCCGTTCTCGCGCAGCCAGCCGAGCGCGCTTGTCGCGTTGGTGAGCGTCTCGGTCGTCGTGAACGTCTTCGAGGCGACGGCGATCAGGGTGGTCTGCGGATCGCACTTCTCGAACGCGGCTTCGAGCGCGCAGCCGTCGATGTTCGAAACGACGTGGACGTCCACCATCGCCCCGTCGCGCGCCAGCGCGTCGATCGCCAGCGCCGGGCCGAGCGCCGACCCGCCGATACCGATGTGAATCAGGTGCTTGATTTCGCCGAGCGCGCCCTGGTGGATCGCTTCGGTCAGCATATGCATCCGGGCGTGGAACGCAGCCGCTTCCTCGACGCTTTCCTCACGCCCCAGGCCGCGCTGCGCGGGATGCTCGGCCGCGCGGTGCTCGGTGGCGTTGACGACCTCCCCCTCGAACAGCGCGCGACGCCGCTCGGCGAAGCCGGTCGCTTCGGCCAGCGCCTCGAAGGCCTCAAGATGGGCAGCGTCGAGGTGGGTCTTCGCCCAATCGAAGAGGATTTTTCCACCGGGCAGCGCGAGCGTGGCCGTCAGCCGGTCCACCCGTCCGGGATCGGCGGCGAACAACTCGGCCAGCGCGGGTCGCGACAACGCCTGCAGCTGCTGCCAGACGTCCTGCACTTGGTCGCCCGTCGCCCCCCGATCACGCGGATCGCCCATAAATCGCCCTTTCCTAGATTGCTGCGAACGCGTAATGCCTCGACCGAAGCGTTCCGCCAAGGCGGTTCGCGGGCTGAGGGGCCATTCAGTTCCGGGACACGATACGCAAGCTCTCTGTGTATCGGTCCGCTAAGCCTCCCTTCCCTTGACGAGCGAGATTCTGCCCCACATGGACGCCTCGATGACCCAAACCCCGCCTAGCGCTGCCGAACCCGTGGACGCCGCTCAGCCCGTAAAGCCGGCGAAAAAGGAGGACAGCTTCGTTGTCTTCCTGATCAAGCTGGTGGTGATCGTCGCGGTGTTCCGCAGCTTCTTCTTCTCGCCGTTTAACATCCCGAGCGAGTCGATGCTGCCCCGCCTGCAGGACGGCGACTATCTGCTCGCCGCAAAGTGGCCCTACGGATATTCGAAGTATTCGCTACCGTTCAGCGTTCCGCTGATCCCCGGCCGCATCCTCGCAGGGCAGCCCAAGCGCGGCGACGTCGCGATCTTCAAGGCCCCGCCGCTCAACGAGGTCGACTACATCAAGCGCGTCATCGGTCTGCCCGGCGACACGGTGCAGATGATCGGCGGCGTGCTGCAGTTGAACGGCGTGCCGGTGCCCAAGGAGAAGATCGCCGACTTCGAGGTCGCGGTCTCGCCCAACACCCACTGTTATTCGCCCTTGTTCCAGATCAAGCGCGCCGATGGCGTGCAGGTTTGCCGCTATCCGCAGTATCGCGAGACCTTGCCCGGCGGCGTCAGCTACAACGTACTCGACTTGTATCGCACCCCGCAGGACGATACCTTGCCGATCGTCGTTCCGGCCAATTCGCTGTTCATGATGGGCGATAACCGCGACAATTCGATGGATAGCCGCTTCGCTGCCATTCCCGGCCAGGGCATCGGGATCGTGCCCCAGGAAAACCTCGTCGGCCGCGCTACGATCATGATGTTCTCGACCGACGGCTCGTCCTCGTGGTTCAAGCCCTGGACCTGGTTCACCGCGGCGCGCTGGAATCGTATCGGGGGAACCTTTTGAGCGACGCCGGGCTGCCCGCCGAAACGCGGTCGTTCCTGACCACGCTGGCGGGTGAGCCGGCCGCGACCGACTGGGCACTCTGGCGCGAGGCGCTGACCCACGGCAGTACCGGGCAGGAGCGCAACTACGAACGCCTGGAGTTCCTGGGCGACCGGGTGCTCGGCCTGGTCGTCGCCGAGTGGCTGTTCGAGGCCAGCGGCGGCGCCGAAGGCACGCTTTCCCAGCGCCTCAACGCCCTCGTCAGCCGCACCATGTGCGCGGCCATCGCCCGCGAGATCGGGCTCGGGCCGCACATGATCCTGGGCAAGCAGGCCCGCGACGACGGCGGCATGGACAGCGACAATATCCTGGGCGACGTGATGGAAGCGCTGCTCGGCGCCAGCTTCATCGCCCGCGGCTTCGAGCCGACCCGCGCCATGGTCCGCCGGCTGTGGGCCGAAGCGCTGGGCGGCAAGGCCGGGAAAGCGAAACACCCCAAGTCGGCGCTCCAGGAATGGACCGCCGGCAACAAACGCAAGCCCCCCGAATACCGCATCGTCGAGCGCTCCGGCCCCGACCACGCCGCCAAGTTCACCGTCGCCGTGACGGTCAATGGCGTCGGCGAGGCCGAGGCAGCGGGCGCGAGCAAGCAGGAAGCCGAAACGCTGGCCGCGGCGGAGTTCATGAAGCGGTATGGTTAGGTGGGCTTCGACAAGTCCGGCCTGAGCGCGTATCAGCGCTGCATTCCTGCCCTTAACCCCAGAATTCCGCTCAGCCCGAGCCTGTCGCAGGCCGCGAGCCCACCTGATCCCACGGAGACTATACTTTGACCCAAAAATGCGGCCTCGTAGCGGTGCTCGGCGCTCCCAATGCGGGCAAGTCCACGTTGGTGAACGCGCTGGTTGGGCAGAAAGTCGCGATCGTTTCGGCCAAGGCGCAGACCACGCGCGCCCGGCTGATGGGGATCGCGCTGCAGGACGAGACCCAGATCATCCTGGCCGACACCCCGGGCCTGTTCGCGCCCAAGCGCCGGCTAGACCGGGCAATGGTCGCCGCCGCCTGGGACGGCGCGCAAGAGGCCGACGCCATCCT
>JBDSOM010000119.1:0-20484 GCA_039914785.1 Novosphingobium sp. | reverse complement strand
CGTTGGCGTTTGCAGATGCCGAAGTCGCGAGAGCGAGGCCGGCAAGGGCCACGACGAGGCCAGTTTTCATCATCTTCTCCTATGCGCGTAAAATGGGCGTCGCTCTGCGGCGACTGTGGCCCTACATAACGCCAGTCGAAGTAACTTACAATACTTGGCCGAAAATTGTTATTTTATTACTCAGCTTCCACTTAGTTATTACTGGGCGGTCACAAACAGCATGGCGAGATTCTCCACGTGGCCGAGCAGCCCGATGGGCAAATCCGCCTCTGCCGTGGTGTTCGCCACCGAAACCGTGATCGTCCGTTCGAAGGGGGCCGCCCATTCGCGCAGGGTTTCCACCGGCACTCGGACGCTCCATTTGCGCGCGCCTTGGACCATAACCGCATGACCGTTGATCGCGACCGCCGCCGCCCGGTGTTCGCGGTGACCGGACACGAGCAGGCAACTTCCGGACTGGCATGAAACCAGGCGCGTGCTGGGCTCGGACGCGGCCAGGGCCGGAGCGGCAAGGCCGACGACTCCGATCGCTGCCAGCATCAAGGTCCACTTGCGAAAGTATGGGGGCACAAACATCCTGCCGTAGTTCCTTTCAGTCGAGGTCGATGCCGGATGCTTCGAAGAAGCGCCGGACAGGTTCGAGGACGTCGGCGTGGCGCTTCCACCGCGCGACCGAGTCCCGGTACATCGGGCGACGGACCTGGGCCGCGCTGGGGGTCGAGACGGGGGCGTCGTTGGTGTGGAACGACAGGCAGTCGTCGTCCCACTCGAGCCCACAATGGGCGAGCAGGCGCCGGGTCTGGCCTTCCTGGTCCGCGACCAGTTCCTCGTACCGCACCTCGATCACGCGGCCGGGCAAGGCCTCGCGCCACATCGCCATCAGCCGGTCGAAGCGGACGTAGTAGGCGGCGATGTCGAGCAGGTCGTAGCTGTAGTCGTAATAGCGCGATCCGACCGCGAACAGGTTGCGGAAGTTGCTGAGCACCGTGTCCAGCGGATGGCGGCGCAGGCAGACGATCCTGGCCGCGGGCAGCGCCTGAGCGATGAACCCGGCATAATGAAAGTTGCCCGGAAACTTGTCGGTGAACCACAAGGCGGGCTCGCGGCGGTGGTGGCTCGCCCGCTGCAGGAAGTCATGCCCGATGGCCGCCATGTCGCAGCCGGCAGCGATGGCGATCGTTTCGGGATCCATGACCGTCGGGGTGCGCGTCCCGGCCGCCTTCTTCACCGCGAGCGGCATCGCCTGGAGTTCGCCGGCGCTTTCGACATCGGGATGCGACGAGATGATCCGGTCGACCAGCGTGGTGCCGGTGCGCGGCATGCCGATGATGAAGATCGGCGCTTCCGGGGCCGCGCCTGTCGCGGGCGCTGCCGACACTTTCGGCCAACTGGTTTCGATGGCGTCGAAAATCACAGCGTCGCGCACGGAAGTATACGGCAGCGTACGCCGATGCTCGGCGTTTACCGCGCACAGCCGGTCGAGCGCCTCGTCGGGCTGCCCGACGTCCTCCAGCTCCTTCGCCAGCGCATAGCCGAGCAGCAGCCGGCCCCGCCCGTCGCTCGTCTCGTCATGAGTCCGCGCGAGCCGCTCGACGTGATTGCGCTCGGCCGTCTGCTTGCGCAGCCCGGCGAGGAGATGGTGCGCGCGGGCATCACGCGGCGCCAGGGCAATCAGCGCCTCGAGCGCGGCGTCGGCCTCGTCTGTCCGCCCGAGGAAGTTGAGCGTCGCAGCCTGGTTGTAGCGATACTCGGTGTTGCGCGGCTCGAGCCGAACCGCCTCGCTGAAGTGAGGGAGCGCACCCGCATGGTCGCCAAGGCGAGAATAGACGCAGCCCATCGTATCGCGGCTGAGCGCATCGGCGGGCGGCGCCTGTTCGGCATCGTGGAGCGTCGCGGCGGCATCGCCATCGCGGCGCACCAACGTAAAGAGCTTGGCGAGCTGTGCGCGATATTCGCCCTGCGGGTCTAGCTCGACCGCCCGGCCGACATGCTGGATGCCGGCCTGGACCCGGCCGGAACTCGATTCTGCGATGCCAAGGAGGAAGTGGCCCTCGGCATCCCTGGGATTTTCGGCGACCAGCGTCGCGGCAAGTTGATGGGTCGAATTGAGGTCGCCCCGCCCAAGCGCATTCCGCGCCGCGCTGACTTGTCGGGAGCGCGTCAGGATCATGCCGGCGCCACGCCTCCGACGGGATCCCGCGCCGGTACATCGCCCTGATCGAGCTCCGGCAGCGCAGCCCGGCCCTGGGCTCCCGCGCGGCGGGCCGTGTACCTGTCGATCGGGCCCTGGAATGGGAACAGGAACTGCTCCTTGATCGACAGGCGCTTGCGGTCGTCCTGGCCGACAAGCACGCCCTCACCTTCACGGTAGGTGCCAAAAATACGATCGAGCAGGATCAGCGAGTTGCCGTAGTTGCAACGCGTGCTCTCGTAGTCGGTCGAATGGTGCAGGCTGTGGTTGCGAATCGTCGTGAAGAAGAACGAATAGAATTTGGGAGGGTCCGAGCGGACGTTGGCATGGGCGAAAGTGGAGATGATTTGTCCGGTGCTAAGCGCAGCAAACAACGCGGTCTGATTGAAGTCGAACAGGGCGATCACGCTCAGGCTGATCAAGAACAGCTCGAGCGGGTTGCCGATCGCACCCTTGGCGGCATTCAACTGGGTGATGTGATGATGGGGTGCATGCGTCAGCCAGAACGGATGCCAGTTATGCATCAACCGGTGCATCCAATACTGGCCGAACTCGATGAGGATGAGCACCATCGCAGCCTGGACCAACCACGGCATTTGCGTGACCCACTGCGTGGTGATCCCGAGCGAGGCCTTCAGCGCGGTCAAGGGATCCTCGGCCAGCTTGGTGGAAACCCACGAGATCACGGTCGCGTTGAGGACTACGTAAAACAGGTCGGTGAAGAACTCTCGGGGGTTCATCCGCCAGCTGGCGTGCCGCTCGTGAACCCATTCGAGCGCGAGGACGATGATCGTGATGGAGGCCGCCATGACCGGCAGCGTCCAGGCGCTCTTGAGCACGGCCGCAGGTCCGAACGACCAGAACACCAGGGCCACCGCGATCATCGCGGGCGGTATCAGGTTGAAAACCTTATCCTTGGTGGCGGTACTCATGCGACAACTCCGGTTATTAGCCGGAGAGTGCGCTGCAGTGCGTCATGAGGGGAGATGCAAACTCACGATGAAAGGCATAGACCTGTACTATGACCTATGCTGCGCCCGGATGCGCCGGATAACTTCGTCCCAAAACAGCTGCGTAGCCGTGTCGCGCGCCGGCTCGGAGCGGGCGAGGAGGAAGATGTCGTAGGAGGGCTCGAAATTCGCATGGAGCATCGGCCACAACTGCCCTTTGGCGACTTCATCCGCAGCAGCCAGGATCGGCAGGAAGCCGATACCGATCCCGTGGACGATCAGCCGCCGCGCCTCGTTGATGTCCTCGGCCAACCCGCTCACCTTGGAACCGAGCCGATAGCGGCGGCGCAGATTGGTGATCATTTCCATTTCGTCGTCACCGGTCAGCACGAACCCCTCGTCCTTGAGTTCGCCGAGCCGGCTCACCCGATACCCGAAATAGGGGTGACTGCGCGCGCAATAGAGCTGCTGCCGCTCCACGAACAACGGTTCGTAGATCAAGCTGCCGCGCACGTTGCTGTCATAGCCGACCCCGATCTCCACCTCGCCCCGCTCGATCGCGTCGAGCACCTCGCGCCACGGCGAGACACGGATCTCGATATGGATATCGGGATTGCGTCGGTGGAAGCTCGCGATAGCCTCGTCGAATTCCAGGGAGACGAGCCCCGAGACGATCTGGATCCGGACAATGCCTTCGACACGCTTGGTCGCCTGGGCGATCTGGTGCGGCATCATCCGCGCCGACTCCAGCATGTCCTCGCACAGCGCCATCATCGCCTTGCCGGCCGACGTCATTTCGACGCCGGTGGCGGTGCGGGTCAGAAGGCTGGCGCCGACATGCTCCTCAAGCCGCTTCAACGCCGCGCTGATGCTGGGTTGCTGCCGGTTTAGTTGACGCGCCGCCGCGCCAATCCCGCCCGCGCGGACGATATCCACGAACGTTCGCATCAGGTTCCAGTCGACGCGACTGGCGAATTTCTTGTCGGTCAACTGGCTCGGATCGCTCATGTCACTTCCTGTCGCAGGGCAATCGTCGCCCGGGCGCGCCACCTGAGTCTCGAATAACCCAGGCGCGCCCCTTTGGCATAGATCAAATCGATGATTAGCGGAAAGTTTTCTCGTTTATGACTATGCCCCACCCTGCTCGCCGCCCTTGGCTCCACCACCCGGCCGTGCGATTGGGTGATGCGCAACCGGGAGGTGCCCGTGACTCTCATCGTTCCAACAGCAGTTCGGGGGCAGGACCTCTCGGTCCGGATCAAGCGCCCGGGCGAACGACGCAGCCTCTCGCGCTCGGCCACCCGGGCGTTGGATGTGATGGAGCTGTTCGGACACTTGCGCCGGCCATTGCGGGCAATGGAAGTCGCCAAGGCGCTGGGGACGCACTCCTCGACAACGAACCAGTTGCTCAAGACGATGGTCGATTCCGCGCATCTGATCTTCGATGCGCGCGAAAAGACTTACTTGCCGTCACCCCGCCTCGCGGCCTTCGGCGTCTGGCTTGGGGAGACATACGGCAGCGAGAAGCAAGTGCGGGCAATCCTCGATGAAGTGCACGCGCGGACTGGCTTGGTCGTGACGATCTCGACCGCGAACGACCTGGACCTGCAGGTCATCGATCTTGCCGCAGGGCCCGACCATGGCGGCGAGCGGGGTTTGCGGGTGTCGATCTTCGGCTCCGCCATCGGCAGTGCCTACCTGGCGATGATGGACGATGCCGAAGTGGTCCGCCTGGCCGAACGCGCGCGCATTCCGGAAATTCAGCTGCTCGACCTGCTGCACAGCGCGGCCCGCATCCGGCACGAGGGGTACGCCGAAGGCCCCATCACCGGCGGCGCGTTCTGGTCCGTCGCCGTGCCGCTGCCGATGCGGGCGATGGGCGCAGCCGCCGTCCTGGGGCTGGCGGGCTCACCCGGCGAAGTGCAAAACCGCGTTGGCGACCTCGTCGCGATCATGCACGAGGCCATCGGCCGCCTTAATCCCGCGCAGCAAGCCCTGAGCCCAGCGGAGCAAGCCCTGGTCCCTGCGGAGCAAGCCGAGCGCGCGTCGACTTAGGGCAGGCCGATCGTCCCCTGTGCCGGCGCGGCAACGTTGTCGCTGAACCCGCCCGCGGCGGTAAAGTCCCCAAATACTCCAGGGACAAGCACCTCCGAACTTTCGGGAATATGTTCGAAGTTACGGACAACCTTGCGCGTATATATGGAAATGTGGGCGATACCCGCGCGCGGATTGACCATGTCGCATTGCCTCTACAGCCTAAGCGCAATTATTGTGGGAGAGCGATCATGGACGAGGCGCTGGCGCAAAGCTTTGCGCTCGACGGGCGGGTAGCGGTGGTCACCGGCGCGGCATCCGGGTTGGGGCGCGAGACGGCCCGCGTGCTGGCCGAGGCTGGCGCGACACCCGTGCTGTGCGACGTGGACCGGACTGGCCTGGAAGAAACCGCGGCGCTGGTGGAACAGACCGGCGCGAAGCCGGTGGTCTGCCCCACCGACGTGTCACAGCGGGCCGCCGTCGAGGCCGCCGCCGACCAGGCGATGGCAATTTCCGGAAAAGTCGAAATCTGGGTCAACGTGGCGGGGATCATCGTCAACCGATCGGTGATCGACGCGGTCGAGGACGAAGTCGACCGGATGTTGTCCGTGAACCTGAAGGGCATCTACTGGGGCTGCGCCGCCGCCGGCCGCGTGATGCGCGGGGGTGGAAAAGGCTCGATCGTCAATTTCTCTTCGAGCGGGGCCGATAGTCCGGTGTCTGGCCTCTCGCTATACTCGATGACCAAGGCTGCGGTGAACATGCTGACGCGAACGGTCGCCAAGGAGATGGGTCAGTACGGCATCCGGGCCAATGCCGTAGCTCCGGGCTGGGTCGAAACCCCGATGGGGACACACAGCTTTCGCGGCGAAAATGGCGAGATCGATCCCGCCAAGCGAGCGGAGGGATTGCGCCTGCGGGCGGACGCATCGCCGCTGGGGATCGTAGGCACGCCGCGCGATATCGCGCTCGCCGTGCTCTACCTCGCATCCGACGCGAGCCGCTTCGTCACCGGGCAGATCCTGCGCCCGAACGGTGGGGTAAACATGCCATGAGCGAGCAAACAAGATTGGCTGGCAAAGTCGCCCTCGTCACCGGCGCCGCAAGTGGCATCGGCGAAGCGACCGCGCGAACGTTCGCCCGGCACGGCGCCCAGGTGATCGTCACCGACATCCGGAGCGAACTCGGCGCAGCAGTCGCAAGCTCCATCGGAGACCGCGCCCTGTTCCTGCCACTGGATGTGCGCGATCCCGATGCCTGGGCGCGGACGATAGCCGCGGCGAATGCCCGCTTCGGCGGCATCGACGTGCTCGTCAACAACGCCGGCGCCGGGACCGGCGGCGGCATCGAGCGCGAGACCCTGGAAGGCCACAAGACGGTGCTCGACATCAACGTCACCGGCGTATGGCTCGGCGTTCGCGCTGTGCTTGCGGAGATGGACCGACGCGGCGGCGGGGCGATCATCAACATCTCATCGATCGATGGGCTGGTCGGCGTCGAAGGCCTCAGCTCATACGTTGGCAGCAAGTTCGCGGTCACCGGCATGACCCGGTCACTCGCGCTCGAACTCGGCAACCGGAACATTCGGGTCAATAGCGTCCACCCGGGCATCATCGCGACGCCGATGGTGAACGGCACTCCGGCCAGGTCGATGGCGCGCCTGGAGGCCGCGATAGCCCGTCAACCAATCAAGCGAATGGGCCGCCCCGAGGAGATTGCCGACGCGGTACTCTTCTTCGCGTCGGACGAAAGTTCGTTCTGCACCGGCGCGTCGCTGGTCGTGGACGGGGGCCACATCGCGGGACCATACCGCGACCCGTTCTGACGAGCGTCCGCCCTCGCCCGTTCAGCCGGCGGTTGCCTTGGCTGCCTGGCGCGGGAAACGCCGCTCGCATCGCTATAGGCTGCATACGGCGATGCGTAATGCCCGCCGCCGCCAAGCCACTCGATAGTGTGCGAAGTTGACTATGTGCACAGTGTACACGGGTATATCCGCACGCCCCGTCACCCGGTGTGACTGGATGTCACTACCTGGAAAGGTGACACGGCCAACGACGTGACAAACCCGCGTGACGACATCTCGGCTTATGCCTTGGTCGATCTGTTCGCAGGGCTTCGCAGCTCGAAAGGCGGCTGGGAAGCGGGCTTGTTCGTCAAGAACCTGTTCGACAAACGCGTGGTTTTGGACCGGAGTGCTGCGCCGGGCGTAACGGCGATTGCCACGGCGCCCCTCGTCCCGGGATCGACCGTCGCATCGAACGTCGGCTACAACTACCTGAGCGTCCGCACCAGCGAACCGCGCGAAGTCGGATTCTCGCTCCGCTACGCTTTCGGATCGCGCTGATCGGCGATCGTTCTGACAACCGAGCATAGGAAAGGCCGGGCGGCATTGTCGCCCGGCCTTTTTATTGCGCGACGCTCCCCGGTCAGCGCCAGCGACAGAACCGCGCGCTATCGCGTGGTGATGTCGATTGTTTTGGTGCCCAGCTTCTCGCCGCTCACCTCGAGCGTCATCTTGCCCGGAGCCGCCCCCACCCGCACGAATGCGACGGCGCGGCCCCAGTGCGTCGAGCGGTTGCCGTGCTGGAAGCGTTCGAGCGCCGCCGGATCGCCGTTCCCGACGCCCGCGAGCGAGCCCGCGCCCGTGACGGGGAACTTGCGCGGCTTATCCGGCCGGGCGCTCCGCGACCGTAACCAAGCGGATTGATGAATTATCCTGAACTCCGCTCCGCTCCGCTGCCTTGCGCGGCAATTATAGGTTCGTCCAAAATTTCGTTGGCTCGACCCATGGCGCCACAGGCTCTCTGCGCAAGGCGATAGCGCGCCGATCGGCCGATCATTCAGGCAGCGTCGGGGAAACAGCGACCAATTGCTTCCGGTTACAAAGTAGTTGTGGAGAATTATCGCGGCCGAGCAGCTCCCTGCTCTATAATTCATCGGACCAGCCGCTAGACTGCCCAGGTTCTTCGGCCTTGATCGGCGGAACGTTTCGGGTGGGGCAACGATAGACATGTTAGTCCGTAGAGGCTGGGAGAAACGCCACTTATCCGTGGCCATGACGATCGAGCTCGCAGCGCTCCGATTGCTGGCTGAGACGGGTGACGAGAACATCGCCATGCAAACCGTCGCGGACGAGATCGGCATCTCCCGGCGAACCTTCTATCGGTATTATCCCAGTGTTCATGACGCGCTGGTCGCGGTGCCCTTGCGCTCCCTGGCGCGGATTTCGGATGATTTTCGGGCCCGACCTGACACGGAGAGTCTTCGCGAAGCTTTCGTGAAGGCGATAGATCAGGGCGAGCCGTCCACAGCGACCGAGCTGGTGGCTGAGATCAGGACCAAGCACCCCATGGTCTGGCACCGCATCGTGTCACAGATGCAGCCGCCCGCGATCGACTTCTTCGAGAACATGGTGCGCGAGCGGTTGCACCGAAGCGGCCAGGATGCACGGCTGGCACGGCTCGCCGGGGCTGTCCTGGTCGGTGTGATCGAAACGCAAAGCCCGCTCCTCAACGATCAGATGGCGGTCGATCCGCTTGAGGAGGCGTTGGCCGGGGTTATCGAACTGCTCAGAGCCTAATCGATAGCAACGTGCGTTCGAGGGGTTGGATCCGGGCTGCGAGGGGCAACCGAGGCAGGCCCTGGAAGCATGAAAGCACGACAGACCCAGCTGTTCTGTGGACCGGCCGATCTAGCCGGGCGATGCACCAGCAGCGCCGGCGCACCGAAGCGCCAACCCCGCCTTAAATCGCCAGGATAAGCGTGTCATCCGAACGCGGCGTCTCGGGCCGATAAGTCGGCAGCGGATCGAAAGCTTCATCCAGCAATTCCGTTACCGCTAGGCCAGCGAGCTTGAACTGCCCGAGCCGCCGGTCGTCCTCGCTGCGCCACACCTTGGTCATGTTCAACGCGCTGATGAACAGGTCGCCGTGGCGCTCGAACATCAGGTGGGGCGCCAGCTTGATGCTGCTGCCGTTGTAGTTTGCCGTGACGGTTATCTTGCGGGCGATCGCTTCCATCACCCTCAGCCGTGTATCAATCATGATCAGTATCCGTGCGGAAAGTTGCATTGTGCATTGCAGCATAATTCCCGCCGACGCCAGAAGTTCCGCAACGCCCGGGCTGGTTTTGCGCCAGAATGACGCGCTGCTAAGGACTTCTGACCGCGGTCCGACACATCCGAGGAGCGAAACCGGCGCTTAGGGCTTGCGGGCAAACCAGATGACGTGATGGAGATCCTCTCCGCCAGGCACCGCGTTCACCTGCGCTTCGGTCACCGCAAAGCCCGCGCGCTCGAGCTCCAGGGCAAAGGCCGCATCGGGCGCTGCCGACCACACGGCGAGGATGCCGTGCGGTTTCAACGCCATCATCGCGGAATGCAGGCCCTCACGGGAATAGAGCTGGTCGTTCAGGCGGCGGGTGAGGCCTTCGGGGCCGTTGTCGACGTCCAGCAGGATAGCGTCGTAGGCATCTTCTGCGGAATCGATCAGCAGGGCGACGTCTTCCATCACTATCATCACCCGTGGATCGACGAGTGAGTTTGCGGTCAGGTGGTGCATGGGGCCGCGGGCCCAGGCGATGATTTCGGGGACGATCTCGGCGACGATCACGCTCGCTTCGGGCGGGAGCGCCGCGAGGGCCGCGCGCAGGGTGAAGCCCATGCCGTAGCCGCCGATCAGCAGCTGCGGCGCGGTCCGCTGCCCGAGCGCCTCGCAAGTCATTGATCCCAAAGCTTCTTCTGACGCGCTCATGTCGGAGCTCATCAGCTCGTTGCGGTCGAGGAAGATCGCGAAATCGCCGTCGCTGCGCATCAGGCGCAGTTCCACACCGTCGGGCACCCGTGCGGTACCGATCAGCTCTGGTCCGTCCGCCGTGCCGGCTGTCGCCAGCAGGCCTATCGCCGGCGCGCCTTGCGCGCCGCATAGCGAGCATCGCGGGCGGCCTTGCGTTCCGCCTCGGTCTCCTCGACCGCCGATTCGGCCGCCTTGGCATCCTCGATAGCCTGCTCGGCCTTGGCGAGCTGCGCGGCGATCTTCGCCTCGCGCTCAGCCTTCACGGCCTCGCGCCGTGCCGCCTGCGCCACTTCGCGCTCGGCCGCCTTGGCCGCGCGCTCGGCCAGCACTGCGGGGTCCGCGACCGGCTTCGCCTTCAAGCGCTCCAGCGCCTTGGCGCGCGCCAGAGCAGCCGCCTGCACCCGGTCTGCAAAGCCCGGTTCCTTATATCCTGCCATCAAATGTTACTCGGTTCCTTGGAAATATGTCTGCGATGCGCGCCACTGGGGACATTCGGGCAAGCCCGATATCCGTCGATCGCGACGTCAGCGCGGGCGCCTTTAGCACAGTATCGCCGCAACGCCACCATCCCCGCGCGGCGCCGCCAAGGCGGGCAAACGTTGGTCCAAAGTGGGGACAAATCGCGCCCGACCCGCCGTCCCACCTGCCCCCAGGCGGTTGCAACCGTTTGTAATAAAGAGTCGCAGGACGGATTCAGCGCTGGCAAACGCCGCCCGGTGCCGTGTATTGTTAAGGATATGAACGGCCTGGAGCAGGCGGCGGGTTTTGACGCCGCCCTTGCGCAAGAGCCGAAGTGCGGCCGGCCAGCATTTTCACAAGGCGAGTCGCAGGCCGGTTGGCGAAGCTGCCGCCCGGACCGCACAACACTGGGAAGAGGTCAAAAGTTCAATGTCGCTGAGCGCAAAATACGGCAAGAAACGGATCGCGGCGGGCTTTGCCCTGCTGGGCAGCGTCGGCCTGGCGATCGGCGGATTGTCGGTGGATCGTTCGGCACAAGCCGCCGCGCCCGCGCCTGCCTCTTCCCCCGCCCCTGGCTCCCCGGCCCCTGGCTCCCCGGCAGCGCCGGCCGCGCCGCTGCTCCAGACCAACCCGTTTCACAGCGGCGAGTCCGGGTTCGTGGTGACCGAAATCCGGTATGCGCTGGGCCCCGATGGCAAGGAAGCCTGCCCTGCCGGCATGTCCGGCGGAATGCGCAGCCTGATGGAGGCGTATGCCAAGTCGCCAGCCGGCCAGCGCCTGCCGGACGAGGCGGATCGCGCCTACCAGGGGCGGATGCAGCGGGCGTTGAACAACACGCCCGACGGCAAGAACATCTGCATGAATCCACAGCTTGGCGCGGAAGATCCGACCTGGCGGATGGTGTCTGGCCGCAACATCAAGGTGGAAGGCATCGACCTCGACGGCGTGGACCCCCGAACGGGCAAGCGCCAGCAAGCGGACACGTGCACCCACGAGGAGTTTCAGGGGACGGCCGGCGAACGCGGGGTCGACAACCAGTTGTTCCGCATGATCGGCTGCACCACCGGCTTCCAGGCAAGCGGCATGGGCAATGGTTGGCAGACCGAGATGTACACCGGCTCGTGGGGCATCGTGATGTCGGTACGCGGCGTCGACAACACGCAGAACGATCCCGACGTCCAGGTCGGCATTTATGCCAACGCCGACCCCCTGCAGTTGAGCGCGGACCGAAGGGCGTTGCCGTTCGCGACATACGCCGTCGATCAGGATGCCCACTATCGCGCCGAGACGCACGGCCGGATCGTCAACGGGGTGTTGACGATCGACCCCATCGACGTCCGGTTCCACAACTTCGTCAATAGTATGAACGAGGACCGCGTCCTGCGCGCCGCGCGGCTGCGCCTGACGTTCACCGCCGATGGCGGGATGGAAGGCTATCTGGCGGGGTATACTCCGGTCGAAGACATGTACGATGTCCAGTTCGGCGCGCGCAAGAGCCGGGACGCCAAGGGCCAGCTCGCGCCCGAACGCCTCCGTATCGGAACCTCGGTCGGCCGGGCAGGGGCATTGGGCTACACCTGCAACGGGGCCTATCGCGCCCTGCTCCAGGCCGCCGACGGGCATCGTGATCCCGCGACCGGCCGGTGCACCTCGATCTCCACGCAATACCGCATCCGCTTGGCGCCGGCCTTCGTGGTCAAGGTTCCCACCAAGAGCCTCAACGCTCCGCTGGCCGTACGGTGAAATTGATAATGATGAAGCATATTTCCAAGTTCCGCTTCGGCACCGTCTGCGCCGGCCTGGCCCTGGCGCTGGCCGGGGGCATAAGCCTCGCCCAGCAGTCGGCCGAGCCGGCCAAGGCGGCGGTCGTCGAGCCTGCGCCCGCCGGTGGCCCGCTGGTCATGCGGCGCCTGACCGAATCGCAGTACCGCGCGACGATCGCGGATGTGTTCGCGCCCGACGTGCCGATCGCCGGCCGGTTCGAGCGGGGCTTGCGTGAAGAAGGCCTGATCGCGGTCGGCACCAGCCACGGTGGCATGTCGGCCTTCAGCATCGAGCAGTACGATACATCCGCGCGCGGGATCGCCGCCGACGTCACCAGCGAAAAGCGCCGCGCGCAGTTCGTGCCGTGCCAGCCCAAGTCCGCCACCGTCTTCGACAAGGCGTGCGCCACCGCGTTCATCGACAAGTATGGTCCCCAGCTGTTCCGCCGGCCCCTGGCCCGCGACGAGCAAGCCCGCTTCGTCGAAGTCGCCCGCCTCGCCCAGCAACGCCTGGGCGGGTTCTATCAGGGCCTCGAATACACGCTGATCGGGATGCTCGATTCGCCGCACTTCCTGCTGCGGATCGAGCGGGCCGAGCGCGATCCCCAGCACGCGGGCCAGCAGCGCCTGGATGCCTGGTCGAAAGCCACGCGGCTCAGCTATTTCCTGACCAATTCGGCACCTGACACCGAACTGCTTCGCGCCGCCGGCCAGGGTGAGCTCGATACCGACCAGGGCATGGCCCGCCAGGTCGATCGCCTGATCGCCTCCCCGCGCGTCGAAGGGGCGGTTCGCTCGTTCTTCTGGGACATGCTGTACTTCGACGGGTTCAGCGACCTGTTCAAGGACCCGACGATCTATCCCGCTTACACCGTAGCGGCCGCCCGCGACGCGCAAGAGCAGACGCTGAAGACGATCGTCGCGCATCTGGTCACCGATCGCGGCGACTACCGCGAACTGTTCACCACACGGACCAGCTACCTCACCCGCCCACTCGGCATCATCTACCGCGTCCCGGTGGCCGAGCGTAACGGCTGGGAGAAGGTCGAATTTCCCGTTGACAGCCAGCGCTCGGGCATCCTCACCGACCTCAGCACTCTCGCGCTGCATTCGCACCCGGGACGCTCTTCGCCCACCTTGCGCGGCAAGTCGGTGCGCGAGGTGTTCATGTGCGCCAAGGTTCCCGATCCGCCGGCGAACGTCAATTTCACGGCGCTCGATGCGGTCAGCAAGCCCAATTCGACGGCCCGCACCCGCTTGGCCGAGCACAACGAAAATCCGGTCTGCGCCGGGTGCCACAAGCTGACCGATCCGATCGGCTTCACGCTGGAAAGCTTCGACGGGGCAGGAATCTTCCGCGCCAAGGAAAACGGCGTCGACCTGGACCTCAGCGGTTCGCTCGACGGGGTGAAGTTCACGGGTGCGCCAGGCCTGGGCAAGGCGCTGCACGACAATCCCAGCGTGCCGATGTGCCTGACCAACAAGCTCTATCGTTCGGCCGTCGGCCGCGACGTCGCCACCACCGAGGAGCCGTTCCTCGAATACCTGACCGCAAGCTTCGCGCAGAACGGCTTCCGCGTAATCGACCTGATGCGCACCATCGCGCTCAGCAAGACGTTCTATTCGGTCACCATGCCTGAATCCAAGCCGGTGGGGCCAGCCGGCCAGACCGCTTCCGCCGCCCCGAAGGGAGACCATTCATGACGTTTCTTAGCCGCCGCACAATGCTCCGTGGCGCCGTGAACGGCGCCGCCGTCGGAATGGCGCTGCCATTCCTCGACATCTTCCTCGACGTCAACGGCGAAGCGCTCGCCGCGACCGGCACGCGCCTGCCGGTGCGGTTCGGCACCTGGATCTGGGGCTGCGGGTTCATCCCCGAACGGTGGATCCCGACCACCGAAGGTGCCGACTATGTGATGCCCGTCGATCTGGAGCCGATGGCGGCGTACCGCAAGCAGATGACGATCCTGTCGGGCTACGACGTCAAGCTCGACGGCGTTGCCAACAAGCCGCACGTTACCGGGAACCTTGGCCTGCGCACGGGCATCCCGGTCCCGGGCGAGACGGTCAAGGCGCCGACGATCGACGTGCTGATCGGCGATCAGATCGGCCAGGGCTCGCGCTTCCGCTCGATAGAGCTCAGTTCTTCGGGGATCGAACGGTCGTACTCGTACCGCGGGGCGGGCTCGATCAACCCCAGCGAAACCTCGCCAATCGCGCTCTATCAGCGCATCTTCGGCGAAGGCTTCCAGGATCCCAACGCCGCGTCGTTCACCCCCGATCCGAAAACGATGGTCCGCCAGAGCGTGCTGTCCGCCGTTACCGAAGACCGCCAGCGCCTGCTGAAGGGCCTGGGTACCGCCGATCGGCAGCGGATGGACCAGTACTTCACCTCGGTTCGCCAGCTCGAGCAGCAGCTCGCCCTGCAGCTCGAAGCCCCGGCCAAGGTGGAGAACTTCACGGTTCCCACCGCGCCGGGCAAGACCGTGGTGGATTCGGAGATCGAGCATGTGATGGCCAATCACAAGATCATGGCGGGGCTGCTCGCCCAGGCCCTGGCGTGCAACCAGACCAAGGTCTTCAACATGCTGTTCTCGGATACCGCATCCAACTTGCGCCGTTCGGCCTCGTCGGACACGCACCACACCCTGACCCACGAAGAACCGCTGAATGCCAAGCTCGGCTATCAGGAGCAGGTCGCCTGGTTCGCCGCCAAGAGCATGGTCGCGTGCCGCGAATTCGTCGACGCGCTGGCCGCGGTCAAGGAAGGCCCGGGCACCCTGCTCGACAACACGCTGCTGTTCGCACACTCGGACTGCTCGATCGCCAAGTCGCACGCTGTCGAAGGCATCCCGATGATGGTCATCGGCGGCGCCGGCGGCAAAGTCCGCACCGGCTTCCACAAGGCCGGCCGCGCCGATGCCGCGACCCGCGTGGGCCTCTCGCTGCAGCAGGCGATGGGCGTACAGGTCGAAAAGTGGGGCACCGGCGCCATGGACACCAACCGCACGATCACCGAACTGGTCGCTTGATCAGGGGCCGGATCGCCTCGCGCTGATCCGGCCCGATCTGCCCCGTGCTTCCGGCCCTGGCCCGACCTTGATCTGGCCCTGGTCCGCCAATTCTGGGCGGATCAGGGTAACTCATCGCCCCATCATCGCACTCTCGCGCGAATTCTCCGCAATAATCGGATTAGCCGATTTGTATGCGGGGGAGATTGCGTTTGAGATTCGCCGCCCGCAAGCCCATCTCCCCTCCCGGAACACTCGCCGGGCGCCGCCTGGCCGCAATCTAAGGGAATACACGCATGGGTATCATCGGCAGCAAGATCCAGCCATTCACCGCGCAGGCTTATTACCAGGGCAAGTTCGTGGAAGTGTCGGATGCCGACACCGCCGGCAAGTGGGCGGTGTTTTTCTTCTACCCGGCCGACTTCACGTTCGTCTGCCCGACCGAGCTCGAGGATCTCGCCAACCAGTACGAGACGCTCAAGGGCCTCGGCGTGGAAGTCTATTCGGTCTCGACCGACACCCACTTCAGTCACAAGGCCTGGCACGACAGCTCGCCGGCGATCGGCAAGATCGACTACTACATGCTGGGCGATCAGAACCACACGATCAGCAACAACTTCGGCGTGCTGCGCGAAGGCCAGGGCCTGGCCGACCGCGCGACGTTCGTGGTCGATCCCGACGGCGTGATCCAGATTACCGAGATCACCTGCGAAGGCGTCGGCCGCAATGCCGAGGAACTCGTTCGCAAGATCCGCGCCGCGGTCTACGTTCGCGCCCACCCCGGTGAGGTCTGCCCCGCCAAGTGGGAAGAAGGCTCGGCAACGCTGGCGCCGTCGTTCGATCTCGTCGGCAAGATCTGATGGAACTGGCCGGGCGGGGAAACCCGTTCGGCCACCCTTCCCCGCCGGAGCGATTCCGCTTCGGATCGGCGCAAATTCGCCAGATCGATCCGAACCGTAATCGCTTTGTCATCCCGAAATCACGCCGCGTTTGTGGCGACGACACCCTTTTGCCCGAAAAGAACCGCCATGCCCGTATTAGACGAAGCCACCACCGCCCAGCTCAAGGCCTATCTGGCAAACGTGCGCCGGCCGATCGAGCTGGTCGCGAGCCTGGACGGCAGCCCCAAGTCGATCGCGATGCAGAACCTCGTCGAGGAGATCGCGGTCCTGTCCGACCAGGTCACCGCGCGGACCAACGGTGACGATCCGCGCCGCCCGTCGTTCGCGATCCGCGCGGATGAGGGACCAAATGGACCCAGGGCCGAGGTCGTGTTCGCCGGGCTGCCGATGGGCCACGAATTCACCTCGCTGATCCTCGCGCTGCTGCACGTCGGCGGCCACCCGCCCAAGGAAGACGCCGAACTGCTCGATGCGGTGCGCGGGTTGGAAGGCGAGCTCAAGTTCGAGACGTTCTTCTCGCTGACGTGCCAGAACTGCCCCGACGTGGTGCAGGCGCTGAACATCATGGCCGCGCTGAACCCCAACGTCAGCCACGTCGCGATCGACGGCGCGCTGTTCCGGGACGAGGTCGAGCGCCGCCAGGTGATGGCCGTGCCCGCGGTGTTCCTCAATGGCGAACCGTTCGGCCAGGGCCGGATGGACCTCGCCCAGATCGTCGCCAAGCTGGATACCGGCGCGGTGGCCCGGGCGGCCGAGAAGATCGCCGCGAAAGAGCCGTTCGACGTGCTCGTGGTCGGCGGCGGCCCGGCCGGCGCGGCGGCGGCGATCTATGCTGCGCGCAAGGGCATCCGCACCGGCATCGCCGCGGAACGGTTCGGCGGGCAGGTGCTCGACACGCTGGGGATCGAGAACTTCATCTCGGTCAGCCACACCGAAGGCCCCAAGCTGGCCGCCCACCTGGAGCAGCACGTCAAGGACTACGACGTCGACGTGATGAACCTGCAACGGGCGGTCGAATTGATCCCCGCGAACGGCGCTGGCGAAAATGGGGGCCTCCACGAGATTCGCCTCGAAGGCGGCGCGAGCCTCAAGGCCCGGACCGTGATCCTGTCCACCGGCGCGCGCTGGCGGCAGATGGGCGTCCCCGGCGAGGACGAATACCGCAATCGCGGCGTGGCGTACTGCCCGCACTGCGACGGCCCCTTGTACAAGGGCAAGCGCGTCGCGGTGATCGGCGGCGGCAACTCCGGCGTCGAGGCGGCGATCGACCTTGCGGGCATCGTCGCCCACGTGACGCTGATCGAGTTCGACTCCCAGCTGCGCGCCGATGCGGTGCTGCAGGCCAAGCTGCGCAGCCTGGGCAACGTGACCGTGTTCACCTCCGCGCTCAGCACCGAGGTTCTGGGCGACGGCGCCAAGGTAATCGGCCTGCGCTACCGCGATCGGAACACCGAAGCGGAGCACCTGGTCGATCTGGACGGGATCTTCGTCCAGATCGGCCTGATGCCCAACACCGAATGGCTCGACGGCACGATCGCACTGTCGTCGCGCGGCGAGATCGAGGTCGATGCGCGCGGCGCCACCAGCTTGCCGGGCGTGTTCGCCGCCGGCGACGTGACGACGGTGCCGTACAAGCAGATCGTCATCGCGATGGGCGAAGGGTCGAAGGCCTCGCTTTCGGCCTTCGACTACCTGATCCGCAACTAGGCTGGCCGGCCCGGCGCGATCGGGTCAAATGAGCCACAGTATTCGTTTGACTCAGATCGCCGGTGCGATGAGGTTTCGCGTTAGTGAGATGGACGGGTCGAGATGAGCACCAATGAGCTATCCGGGGGGCTGCGACGGGGAACCGATCTGGCCCAGGTGTTGCTGGCCTGCCAGGCCGCGACCCCGGCGGATGCCTCGCACTTGCTGCGCAAGGCGTACGCGGCCGTGGCCGAAGAGCTGGCGATGACCGCCGCGTTCTTCGGTGAATTGCCGCCTCCCGGCCAATTCGAGGCGATGCTGCTGTGCGGAGCCCTGGAAAGCGCGGCGCTGACGCTGCTCCCCCGTGGCGCCAGCTTCATGCTGTCGTGCGGCAGCAACCACTGTCACCTGGGCTCGGTGTTCATGCCCGAATGCGGGGAACATACTGCCGAAGGAACGACCGCGGCGCTCGCGCTCATGGTGGCCACGCTATCGGCCTGGCGCGAGCTGCTGCACGCCCCCACCGCCCGGCCCAGCCGGCTGAACTGACTCGGGCAGCAATAACGACAACCCGTGGGTCATGAGCTTGTCGAAGGACTGCTTTTGTTGCCGGCGGAGCGCCTGCCCAAGGAACGAACGGCCCTGCGACCAGCTCGGCTAGACGGACAGGGGACTATCCTGCCGGTTTACGCGGGCAAGCCGATCAGACGACGAAATCGGCCTCCACGGCGAAGCGAATCGCCTCGGACGTGTTGTTCGCGCCCATCTTGTTCAGCATGTTCGAGCGGTGGATCTCAACAGTGCGGGGGCTGATTTCCAGCTGTTCGGCGATCTTGTTGCTCGACATGCCGTTGGCCACCGACAGCAGGACCTCGCGCTCGCGCTTGCTCAGCCGGTCGATGCGCTTCTTCGCCGTGTATTCCCGGTTTTTCCGCTGGCCGATCCGCGCGGCGAGCACCGCGGCATCGTGGAGGATGCCGACAACCTCGTTCTCGGCGAACGGCCATGCGAGGTAATCGATGGCGCCGTAGTGGACCGCCTTGGCCACCACGCGGGGATCGGGATCTTCCGAAAACCCGATGACGGGCAGCCAGTTGCCCGCGTCCGCCATGCAATCGATGACGAGGGCGATCTCGGGGCCCGCATCGTAGATCAGCACGAGGCCGAAATCCGCCATGTGGCCCCGCAGTTCCGCGGCGTTCTCGTAAGGTTCGACGTGGATGCCGCACTGCGCCAGGTAGTGGGAAATACGCGCTCGGCGGCTGATGTCGCCGTCGACGAGAAAGATCTTGGTGATAGTCTCCATGCTTCACCCTAGCAAGATTCGCCTAGGTGAAAACCTGCGGTTTATTCGGATGCCGTGCCCATTTAAATCGGGAACGGAGCGATTATGCCCCGCGTGCCGAGGCCGCCAGCGCCTGCGACACTTCGATGAAGTCCTGGCGCAGCGCCTTGATCGTCGAAACGTCGAACCGCAGCACGCTATCGAGCAGGGTCCGCCGCGCCGCTCCGTAGAACTGGGCCAGCGCGCCTGAGATCGCGACGTTGCCGTCGAGCCCCATCTGCAGCGCCGTCACGGCCGACAGCGCCCGGGTGATCGCCTGGCTTTTGAGCGAATTGTTCGCCCGCTCGTGGGCCAGCAGCGCGCTGCTGGTCGCCGCCACGAACTGCTCGAGGCACAGCACAACGAGTTCGCCGGGTTTTGCCGAAGCGATCCGGGCGTCGAAATCGACCCGGCGGTAAGCTTCCTGAGGGTTGCGCAGGGCCAGCATCAGTTGTTCGGCTTGTTCCAGGCCGCGATCTGGTTCTGCAGGAACGAGAGCGTGGATTTGGACGACCCGATCCGCGTATCCGCGGCGGCAAAGCGCGATACCATCCGCACGCGGAGCGATTCCTGCTGGTCGGCGAGCTTCGACTGGTCGCTGACGACCGCGGACTTCTGCGCGGTGTAGCGCGCGATCGAACCGGCCAGGGTTCCAGGATCGCTGGCGCTCAGCGCCTTGCGGACGATCCCGTCGAACGTCCCGTAGACGCCGTAAAGCCCGTTGGTGAACATCGCGCCGACGGCTTGCGGGTTGGCTTTCAAGGCGGCAGTCAACCGCGGGGTGTCGAGGGAGAACGTGCCGTCGCGCTGGATCGACAGCCCCAAGTCGCCGAACGTGCGCGGCGACCCGGCGGGCGCGTTTGGCATGACCACCGTGGTGCCAAGCGCCGATAGCGTGCGCTTCAGGGCCAGCGTGCCGCTGTCGCGGGCAAGCTCGCCGGTCTGGGGATTGGTCACGGTCGCGAGGGTCCCGGCCACTTCGTTGAGCGCCGCGACCAAGTCCTGCATCGTCGTGGCAATCGCACTGCCGGTATCGGCGAACGTGATCCGCGTCGGCGCTCCGGTGTTGGTCCCGGTCAGCGTCAGGTTCACGCCGGGAACCGCATCGGTCACCGTATTGCTTTTCGAGGTCATCGGCAGGCCGTCGATCTTGAACGCCGCATCGCCCGCCCCGGCCAGCAATTGTTCCGCGGCGCCGCTCGCAGGCTCCCACGCGAGGGCGGACAGGCTCGGCGTGCCGGCATCCGCTGTGGCTTCGATCACAAAGCCGTTGGCCGCGCCTTCTGCGCCCTTGAACACCAGCTTAGCGCCGTCGGACGTGTTCGCGACGTAAGCGGTCACGCCGGCGTTGGCGGCGTTGATCGCGTTCGC